>DASVHT010000343.1:0-4021 GCA_036382455.1 Dermatophilaceae bacterium | reverse complement strand
GCCTGGTCGCGCCCGAGCCGAAAAGGCTGTGCGGAGTTCGGGTTGTTCGGGGCCACCAGTGCCTCGTTCAGACCATTGACGGTGGGCGTGCCAGCCGCCGCGGTGAAACGAGGTTCGCCCGGTGCGTTGGCCGCACTCGGGTAGGTGGCGAAGTAATGGTCGAACGAGACGTTCTCCTGGAAGATCACGACCAGGTGCTTGATCGGGGTGGTTGTCGCGGAGGCGGCTGGTCGGATGTCGCCGCTCTGGGCGACGGCAGGCAGCGCCGCAGCCGTCAGCGCGAACACGCCGACGGCAACGGCCAAGGGGACGCGACCACGGTTGAGTTTCACAGACACAACAGCTCCTTCAGATGTGGACTCGCCGGGCTCACGGACCGCCACCCGGCTCGATCAGGCTGGATCCGTCGACCGACCACAAGGTGAGTCGCTCGGAGCCAGCAGATGAACGCCAGGACAACAGTCACCAAGGCAGCCTGGGGGAACCAAAGCGCGCCGGCAACCAGCACGGATGCCTAACGAGAGACCGGCGCCGTTGCATAGCAACCCCCGCTCCACTGCTGGATGCGCGACGTGACGAACGACGGAAAGGAGTTGTCGGGTTTGATGACTGCGACCCTTTGCGCTGACCTGGAGGGAAGGGTCCCGGCCGATCTTGTCGCCGGCATTGTTCGGGCCGTCGTCGCCGAGAGCCAGCAAGCCGCGCAGCGTCGAGGGGTCGAGGGGTCGAGCCACGATGTTCGAGGCTCAACGCCGTCTGGAACGGTTCGTCCGCGCCGCCCGGCTTCACCACTCCTATGGTCGCGATGCTCCTGGCCCAGTCGTACCCGCTCAGGGCGTCGCCGGCCAGCCACAGAGGTTGTCCGGATCTGACCCAAAGGTTGAAGCCGTGTCGGAAGCAGTCTGATGCTCTCGACCTGAACCGACTCGAGCGTCAGGTCGAGCGTCAAGGCGATGAGCCTGATCGTGTTCCTGACAACTCTGTCGACGTGTCTGTTCTCGGTGCCATGGTCGGACGTGGCGCCGCACTTGGTTCGTGGCGGCGAACCTGCTCGCCGGGGATCCTGGTGGGGGCATGGGTCGGCGCGGCCTGGGCGACGCGGATGCGATCGGCGACCCAGTATCGGGTGCTGGCGGTGCTGCTGGATGCAATCGCGGGTGTTCTGATCGGGGTACTCGCAGCGCTGATGGGCGCGGCCGGTGCTGAGCTGCTGATCCCGACGATCGTGCTGCTGTCTGGAGTGGACTTCAAGATCGCGGGCAGCCTGTTGTTGGCGGTGTCATTGCCGACGATGCTGGTCGCATTCAGTGCTACAAGCCGAAACTCGCGCTCGGGGTCCTGCGGGCGAACCAGTGGTTCGTGCTGGCGATGTCGGGCGGGTCGGTCGCCGGCGCCTTGGTCGGGGGCTGGTGCTGGGTGTGGTGCCGAGTGCGGAGCCGGGTGTGGTGCCGAGTGCGGTGCTGATTCCGGTGCTGGTGGTGCTGCTCTTGGCGTCTTCGGTGAAGGTCTGGCGGCACGAGTAGCCGGCCGGCGGGGTTACTCAACCCCAAGACGGCCACCCGAATGCTCAGCGACTCATGGTGCCCCCGCCAGCCCGTAGCCGTTGAGTAGTGAACGCACAAGGGCGAACACTGAAGGCGCCGAATGACCCGGGAGGAACCATGACAACAACAACAACAGGAGAGGACTAGAACTGAGACTAGGGCCCGAAACGCCGCCCTGGGCTGACTGCCCGGGGCGGCGTGCTGAGCACGAATTCGTGCTCAGAAACGGCGGTGGCGGTGGGATTTGAACCCACGGTGGACTTTCACCCACACACGCTTTCGAGTTCTGCGAACCAGCGTTCAGGCACCGTTGTCGGCGTCCGCCTCATGCTCACCAAGACCGGCCGCGACGTTGCCTGAACCCAGCCGTAGGACGACGAATGAGACTAGGACTGAGACTAGGTGGCGGGGTGGCTGGTGTCCTTCGCGTGCCGCCAAACCCGCTGATCTGGGTGCTTTGGGGAGGATGACAGCATCGGGTCGTCGCCTGGCTGGGGACACCATCACATTGGGTTTGGCGCAGAAACGGGGAGACCTGTTGCGACCCACGGCCCTGCTTTTCCGCAGGTCCCGCTGTCGCCTATCGCATACCAGTCATACTATAGTATGATAGTGGAAGCCTGATTGTATGGCTACAATATGATGTCTAGAGATATGATGTCAGATTGTACTCTGACGCCCAATGATGTTGAAGACAGGTCGTGATCTGATGCCCACACGTGAGGCGATGCGTCGGTCCCGTCGTCGGCTCGACGAGCGACTGGCCGCGCTACAACCGGCCGGCCAATACACCCCACCTCGCGCCGGGTGGGTGCGGGCTATCCGCGAGGCCCTGGGCATGTCACTGAACGACCTCGGGCAGCGTATGGGCGTGTCCGCTCAGACCGTGCAGAGTCTGGAAAAGAGCGAGCACGCCGACCGGGCGCAACTTGCAACGCTGCGCCGTGCGGCTGCCGCGATGGACTGCAGTCTGGTCTATGCGTTCGTCCCGATCTCCTCGCTGCGACAGACCGTGCAGGCCCAGGCTGCGCGCGTCTTGGACACCGAGGCTGCGTCGGCGATGTACACAATGGCGCTCGAGGACCAAGCCGCCGAGCTACCAGCCTCCGCCCGCCAGGCCATGGTCGACAAGCTCGTCGAAGACCACCGTCTCTGGAGCCGGTCCTGACGTCGCGGCCGCCGGGGCACCCGGACCCGGTTGGCGCTACGCCCCTTACCGATGAGGATCTAGAGGGTCTGATCCCGACGGACGTGGCGACGCGCGGAGACCTGGATCGCGCCGAGTTGGAGAACATCCTCGAGGCCCGCACGTGGGCCGCCTCGCGGACATGGAAGCCTGACGACCTGCTAGACAGTTACGCCCTGGCTGACCTGCACCACCGGATGTTCGCGCAGGTTTGGCGCTGGGCAGGCAAGTGGCGAAGCCGGGAGACCAGCATCGGGATCGCCCCCGAGCACATCCAGACCGATCTGCGGATCCTCGTCGATGATGCTCGGGCCTGGACAGAGTTCAGTACCTACCCGGCCGATGAGATCGCCATCCGCTTCCACCACCGGCTGGTCTTCATCCACCCATTCCCGAACGGAAACGGTCGGCACGCCCGGCTGGCGGCGGACCTCCTCGTGCGGTCGCTAGGGTGCCCGTTCTTCACCTGGAGCCAGCTACCCGGGGTGCTCCCAGACCGGAAGCGTTACCGCGAGGCGCTGCAGGCGCTGGACCGCGACCGGGACGACGTGATCAGGCTGCTCGACTTCGCCCGAGGCTAAGTGGCGTCCACAAGCCCGCTGAGCGAGTCGACATCGGATAGAGCCCACGGCGTCATCACTACTCGCCCGAATGCTTGCGGCGTGCGCGGCGGCGGTCTGGGCGAGCCCGCTTCCTCAGTGCGTGGACGGTTAGGCGTCGGCGGGTTTGATGCCGACTCCTGAGGAGATGCGGGCCAGTTGGGCGTCGGCGAAGATCGCCTGCGGCATGGTGGCCCTGACCTTTATGGGGGTGGGTCCAGTCGTCGCCGAAGTCGTAGCGGTAAACCAGCTGGTCGGCGACGGTGACGGCGAGCGACTCGAGCCGGGGACGCCGTCCGCGGGCGCTCACCTCGAAGCCGTGCAGGTGGCCGTCGATCCAACCGAACGCTGCCTGCAGGACCGCCTGCAGACCAGCCAGGGTGATCCTGGCCGGTACCTCGAGTCGCCAGATCGGCGGCCTCATACCGCGCAATGACACCTTGACCTGCAGAACGTCGACAGGAGTGCCCACGGGCTTTTCGGAGCGGTCACGATGGCCGCCCGGCACTGCCTTATTGACCAGCGACACCGGCCAGTTGGGCGACATGCTCGACGCGGGCGCGCACCAAGTAGAGATGGTTGGCGACGTCCTCGATCTGGTCGGCCTGCTCAGGGCACCGCGGATTGGTCAGGGCCGATCCGAGCAGTACTTCGACGGCGTCGGCGTCGATGTCCTCGAAGAACGTGCCTGG
>DASVHT010000342.1:0-5311 GCA_036382455.1 Dermatophilaceae bacterium | reverse complement strand
ACGTGTCCGAAGACGACCCGACCCCAGGGGGTGAGGTCGGTCGTCTGCCCGCACGTGTCCGAAGACGACCCGACCCCAGGGGGTGAGGTCGGTCGTCTGCCCGCACGTGTCCGAAGACGAGCGCTCCCCCCGACCACAGGGGCATCCCGGCCCGGGTCAGGGCTCGGGCTGGTCCGCCCACCAAGACTTCAGGGCCTGGACGGCGGCCTCTCGACCGATGATGCCCTGGTCCATGCGAACGGCCAGCAGGTACTTGTAGGCGCGGCCCAGCACGGGCCCCGGAGCGATCCCCAGGACCTCAGCGATCTCGTTGCCGTCCAGCTCGGGCCGCACGGCGTCCAGCTGCTCCTGCTCCAGGAGGCGGTCGATGCGGATCTCCAGATCGTCATAGGTACGCGACAGTGCCTGCGCCTTACGCACGTTGCGCGTCGTGCAGTCCGAGCGCGTCACGAGGTGCAGCCGGGACAACAACGGCCCGGCGTCGGTGATGTATCGGCGCACGGCCGAGTCCGTCCACTCCCCATCCCCGTAGCCGTGGAAACGCAGGTGCAGCTCGACCAGTCGGGATACGGCCTTGACGGTGTCCTTGTCGAAGCGCATCGCCTTCATCCGGCGTGCGGCCAGCTTCGCGCCAACCATCTCGTGGTGATGGAAGCTGACGCCGCCGTCGTCCTCGAAGCGCCGGGTCGCGGGCTTGCCGATGTCGTGCAGCAGCGCGGCCAGACGTAGCACCAGGTCAGGCCCGGGCACCGACGAGGGGGAGGCGGGCGCGTCGGCCGGGCCCTCCAGGGCGATCGCCTGCTCCAGCACGATCAGTGAGTGCTCGTAGACGTCCTTGTGCCGGTGGTGCTCATCGACCTCGAGCTTGAGCGCCGGGAGCTCGGGCAGGACGAGCGCGGCCAAGCCGGTCTCGACGAACAGCGCGAGCCCCTGCCGGGGGGCCGAGCCCAGAATGAGCTTCACGAACTCCTCCCGGATCCGCTCGGCCGACACGATCGCCAGCGAAGGCGCCATCTCGGTCATCGCCGCGACGACCTCCGGCCTCGCCGTGAAACCCAGCTGCGCCACGAAACGAGCGGCGCGCATCATCCGCAGAGGGTCGTCGGCGAAGGACACCTCGGGCGCGCCGGGGGTGCGCAGGACCCGGGCGGCGAGGTCTGCGAGCCCACCATGGGGGTCCACGAACTCCAACGAGGGCAGCCGCATGGCCATCGAGTTGACCGTGAAGTCGCGACGGCGCAGATCATCCGGGAGGTTCTCGCCGAAGGCGACCACGGGCTTTCGAGTGGCGTGGTCGTACGCGTCCGCCCGATAGGTCGTCACCTCGACGACATGGTTGCGCTTGCGGGCGCCGATGGTCCCGAACGCCTTGCCGACATCCCAGTGCGCGTCCGCCCAGCCGGCCAGGATCGCCTCGGTCTGCTCCGGCCTGGCCGACGTGGTGAGGTCCAGGTCCGGGGACACCCGGCCCAGGAAGGCGTCGCGCACGGGCCCACCTACCAGGGCGATCTCATGTCCGGCGTCCTGAAAACGGGAGCCGAGCTCGGTGAGCAACGGCAGCAGCGGTGCCAGTCGACGCACCGCCTCACGAAGGAGAGCACTGGTCGGATCGGAGGCTGCCACGAGAGACAAGGGTAGGTGACCCCAAGCAGGCTCCCGCCGCGCACTCCATCCGCGCGCCCGGCCACGACCCTCGCTCCGGCTCGTTACAGTGACGCAGTGACTTCCTCCGCCCCTCGGCCAACCCGGCTGCCACGACGGCTGCCGGCAGTGGAGGAGACCTCCGCCGGCGGGGTTGTCATCGACGTCCACGACGGAGTCGCACGTATTGCGGTGATCGCACGTCGCAACCGCGCCGGCAGGGTCGAGTGGTGCCTGCCGAAGGGGCACATCGAGAACGACGAGACGCTGGAGCAGACAGCCGTGCGCGAGGTTGCCGAGGAGACGGGCATCGTCGGCCGCGTCCTGGCCGCGCTGGGCACCATCGACTACTGGTTCTCCACATCGGACAAGGTTGTCCACAAGGTTGTCCACCACTACCTGCTCGAAGCGACCGGCGGCAAGCTCAGCATCGCGGGCGACCCCGATGCCGAGGCCATCGACGTGGCGTGGTTTCCACTGCTCGAGGTCCACGGGCACCTGACCTTTCCCAATGAACGCCGCATTGCCCAGCTGGCCTGGGAGCGGCTGGCAGGCGGGACGTGAAGGGGCACACAACCCCCAGGCGTGTATTCCGGCTGGTCGCCTCGGCCGCTCTGCTTGCCGTCAGCGTGCTGCCGAGCGTCGCGTCCGTCCCCGGGGCTTGGGCCGTGAGCGGCCTGACCGCGGCGAATAGCGTCCCCAGAGCCGCTGGGGCCATCGCGACCGCAAGCGTGACCGACCTGGCGACGGTGACGCTGACGAGCGTCGCGCCGACCGTGGCCCTGCCCAAGGCTCCGGTCACGATCTCCGGGTCCGTCCACAACGCCGGCTCGCTGTCGATCACCTCACCGGTCGTACGCGTCTTCATCGGGGATCGGCCGCTGCTCAGCCGCGACGCCGTGTCCCGGTGGGCCGACTCAACTGGGGGGCAGCTGGCGGCAGAGGTCGCACGCGGCCCGTTGGGCGCGGACCTGGCACCCGGGGCCTCCGCGAGCTTCACCCTCATCGTCCCGGACACCGCGATCACCCATGGTGAGGCCTTCGCGGTTCTTCCCCTTCTTGTCGACGTGTTCGGGTCGACGTCGGTCGCGACCAGTCAAGGGGTGGAGCTCGGGGGCCTACACACCTTCCTGCCGGTGCTTTCGGCAGTGAAGAAGTACGAACCATTCTCGATCGCCTGGCTGGTGCCACTCACCCTCGATCCCGACCCGGCGCTCCATGGCGTGGACAGCGCAGCCAGGACCGCCGCGTGGACCACTGCCATCGGGCCGGGCTCACGCCTGGACCGCGTGATCACTGGCACCGACAGCTCCCTGGTTACCTGGGTGATCGATCCCGCCATCCTGGGTCCGCCCACGGCGTCCAGCCCGGGGGACACCTCGACGGCGCCCGGCGCCACCACAAGCGCCCCACCGACACCCGACCAGGGAGGAGGGCAGAGTCCTGACCCGGTGGCAGCAGCGACCACGACGCTGGCGAACCGGCTCAGGGAAGCCGCGTCGCGCCATACCTTCTGGTCCCTGCCGTATGCCGATCCGGACGTCACCGCACTGCTTCCTCTCCCCTCCGGCGTCAGCGCCTTGCGGGCGCTGATCAGCCATACCCCCGCACTGGATGCCACCGTCGGCCCCGCCCGCAGCGATGTCGCGTGGCCGGTCGCGGGAACGTTGACCCCTGCGCGCGAGAAGCAGCTGAAGCAGGTCTTCTCCCCGCGCGCCCTGGCGGGTGTCGTGACCTCCGCCTCGAACCTGACCGCCAACAGCGGCCACACGCCCGACGCCAGTCGCCGATCCAGCGGTGGGCTCCCCCTGCTGGCCTACGACGAGGCCCTGAGCAGCACCTTCGCACAGACCTCCTCGAGCGTGACCGGTGCCATCACCATCCAGAGGTTCCTGGCCGACACCATGGCCCTTCTTGGCGAACGTCCGGGCACCCAGAACCGGTCGGTCCTGGTGGCGGCGCCCCGCACGTTCGCCGGTGACCCCACAGTGCTCACGGCCTTCTTCGCGGCCATCGCCAAGGCGCCGTGGCTCATCCCGACGACGGCCGACCAGCTGCTGGCCGCGAGCAAGGCGGCGGCCGAGGAACCCCCCGTCCTGCTCAAGCCGGTGACGCCCACCTCACCCGCGCCCTCGAGCACGCGGGCAGACCCCTTGAACCCGGGCAGCTCCCCGCTCACCGCGGCCCGGCTCGGGTCCGTCTCGAAGACGGTGTCCGCCATCACGGGCATCGCGAGCATCCGTGACGACCCCGAGCCCTTCCGGTCACACTGGGTCGACGCCCAGAACCAGGTGCTGTCCGTGCGTTGGCGCGGTCATGGACGCGGGATCGAGGCGATCGACTCGGCCACGCAGGCGGCAGTGCACGCCGTCAGCCAGGGGGTCCGCGTGGCGCCGAGCTCCGTGAACTTCTTCGCCGACAAGGGCGTCCTGCAGATCACGGTGGTCAACGATCTCGCCGTCCCGGTCCACGACGTGCGCCTGACCCTGACCCCGGGCCAGCCGCGGCTGCGGATCGAACAACAGCCCCGACCGCTGAGGATCGGCGCAAAGAGCCGCACCAACGTCCAGCTCCACATCACCGCCATCGCCGCCGGGCTGGTGCCCATCAAGGCGGTCCTCACCACGGCCAACGGCACACCTCTGGGGCAGAACGCGCACGTGGATGTGCGCGTGCAACCCACGAGCACCTGGATCTACTGGGTTCTGGGCGCCCTCGCCGGCATCATCCTCGTGCTGGGCACCTATCGTTCCCTGCGGCGTGGCTCCACCCGTGCGGCCCGCCCCGCCGCACAGGAGATCCCCCTCGATGTCTGAGCCAGTCAGCGAGGAGGCCAGCCTGGCGCGATCCACGGCAGGTATGGCCGCCGGCACCATAGCCTCACGGGTTCTGGGCGTGGTACGAGCCAGCATGCAGCTCGCCGTCGTGGGGGCGTTTCTGACCGGTGACGCCTGGGATGTCGCCAACACCTTGCCGAACATCGTCTACCTGCTGCTCGCCGGTGGTGTCCTGAACGCAGTCCTGGTCCCGCAGATCACCCGCGCCGCCAGCCATCCCGACGGCGGCCGCGAGTACATCGACCGCCTGCTCACCATCTCGATCATCGGTATGGCGATCATCGCCGTCGTGTTCACGCTGGGGGCTGGCCTGCTGGTCCGGCTCTACAGCACACAGGCGTGGACCGCAGACCAGCGTTCGCTGAGCACCGCTTTCGCGCTGATCTGTATGCCGCAGATCTTCTTCTACGGCCTCTACACGCTGCTGGGACAGGTGCTCAACGCGCGCAACCGGTTCGCGGCATACATGTGGGCCCCGGCCGTCGCGAACCTCGTGGCCATCGCGGGTCTTTCATACTTCCTGCTGAACTACCCGCACAGGGCGCAGGTCGCCGGCTGGACCTCGCCGATGATCTGGGTGCTCGCCGGCAGCGCAACGGCCGGAGTCGCAGCCCAGGCCCTGGTGCTGGTCGTGCCACTGTGGCGATCCGGGTTCCGGTATAGGCCGAGGTGGGGTTTTCGGGGCGTCGGTCTGGGCACGGCGTCCACGGTCGCACTGTGGACGTTCGGCGCCCTGGTGGTCTCCACGGCGGGATTCATCGTCACCTCCCAGGTCCTGACCTACGCCGGCAAGGCCGGAGCAACGGCCCATGTGGTGGTGCCAGGCAAGATCT
>DASVHT010000341.1:0-2133 GCA_036382455.1 Dermatophilaceae bacterium | reverse complement strand
ACGCAGGCGTGTCACCAATCGGTTCGCATCTACGCCCGATCAAACGTTCCACATGAGCGACGTTGAACTTGAGCAGTGGCGGGCTCAGTTTCAAGCGCCGGACGACGAAGAACTGCGAGGTTCTCAGATCCCACCCGTCCCGTTGGCGCGATTCAGCTGGCACCAGGGCGGGGTCAGGGATGCGAGACCAACAGCTTGGCGGCGGCAATCGCGGAGGCTTGGGACTTGGCCACGTTGCTGTCCTTCCGGGTGGATGCGACCGTGATGAGCCTGTCGCCGGACGCGATCGTGACCTGGCTGTCGACCCCTTGGGGGAGAGTCTGGGTGAAGCCGATCGAGTTCGGCAGACCGACGTCGTACGAGGCGACCGGCGCGCTCGCCATCTTGGTCTTGGCGGCGGCGACCATCGCCTGGGCGACCTGGGGGTCGACCTGCACGACGTCGTAGCCGAGGCTGCCGTCGGTCTTGCTTTCGTACATGCAGCCGTCGAGCTTCTTCATGGCGCTGGAGCTGCCGGCCGCACTGTGAAGACCCGCAGCGGTGGTGAACCCGAGGAGACTCGCGGCGGTCGTCTGGTCGATGTAGGAGCACCCGGCGGACGCTTGGACCGACCCGGCTGGATTGGTCGGGGTGGAGGTCGCGCTGGGCACGGTCGTCTGAGTCGCGGAGCTGGTCGCGCCCGAGGCGGCAACGGGGCTGCTCGCGATCGAGCTGGTACCGGAGCAGGCAGCCAGGCCAAGGGCCGCTGCGAGCAGGGTGCTGGCAAGCACAGGTCGGCGGAATTTCATGGCGAACTCCCAGTTCTAGGTCGAGCGAAGCGTTCGTTCACCTCGAGAAGACCATCGCAAGGGTGCGACTGGCGCCGGGTGAAACCCCGGCATCGCGACGCCGGGTCAGCTGTGCGCGGCTGGGACCGCGGTGGAGGGCCTGGTCAGTAGTGCCCGGACAAGTTCGGATCGGTTGCGGACGCCGAGCTTGCGATAGATGCGCCCGAGGTGGAACTCGATGGTCTTGCCAGACAGGAAGAGCGAGGCAGCGATCTCCTTGTTCGACATCCCGTCCGCCGCCGCGGTGGCCACCCGGACCTCCGACGCTGTGAGTGTGTCGTCGGGTGCGGCACGGGTCCGCAGGGTTGCCCCAGAAGCCCGCAGCTCCTCTCGGGTCACCGCCGACCAGGGCGCGGCACCGAGCGTCGTGAAGTCGGCCTCCGCCTCCCGCAGCAAGGACCGCGCCTCGACCCGGTGGCCCAAGCGACGTTTCATCGCTCCAGCGCCCAATCGCAATCGGGCGCGCGGAAACACGTACTCGGCGCCCTCCAGGTTGTGTGCGAGGTCCGCTGCGCTGTCAGCCAGTGCCAGTGAGTCCGGTCCGATGGCGCACCGCGCGAGCATCGCACCGGCACGGGATTCCGGCCGGGCGTCCTCACCGGAGCGGGAAAGGAGAAGCGTGAGCAGGTCCTCGGCGTCGGCCTGTCGGCCGGTGAGTGCCAGCGCCAGCGGGACGTCGAAGTATTCCGGCTGGGCGGCGGCCACCCGGCCCGCGCGGAGCACGTGTGCCAGCGCGTCGGTCGGTGCGGTCAGCGCATCGAGGTCGCCCACCGACATCACGGCGAGCAGCTCGCACCACAGGGCGTCGGCGGTCCGCCAAGGACTGTCGAGCGCCTCGGCCAGCCGACGGGCCTCCCCCGCGTGGGCCACAGCATCCGTCGTGTGGCCTCGTGCTCCTTCCAGGGTGGCCACCTGCACGAGCGAGTCGGCGATGTCGGCGCTCCTCCCGGTGATGCGAGCCAGGTCCAACGCATCCTCGGCCCGAACCGCTGCGGCGTCCCATTCGGCCACGGAGAAGTCGCACCAGGCCAGTCCCCGTACGGTAGCGGCGAGCATCCGGGTGTCCCCCGCGGCCCGCTGACGCGCCACCGCGGCGTCAATGGCTGGTCGCAGCCGCCTCGGGTGTCCGGACCACATCACCGCCTGCACGACCATCGGCAACAGGTCGGGCTCGGTGGCGAGCAGGTTGTGGGTCTCGATGATGGTCAGGGCGTGCTCGAGGCACAACCGTCCCGGTTCGGATTGTTCGGCGTTCAGAAGCACAAACCCTTGAACGGCGTTGGAGCGGGCGTCCTGAACCGGGTCG
>DASVHT010000340.1:0-4304 GCA_036382455.1 Dermatophilaceae bacterium | reverse complement strand
CGAACTGCGGTAGGCCCACAACCGACCGTTAGGCCTAACCCTAACGCACCCGCGTGCCCGCTCCTGGAGTCCCCGAGATCCCCAGCCGGCGTCGAGGAACGTCCAGAACCCTGATGTCGTCTGCCCGGTGAGGCGTGATGGACTAACGGGAGCCAATCGCCAGGTGCCGGGCCGGGGAAGGTTCGAGGATGGACCATGTGAACGTGCCCCACGCGGTGCGGCCCTCCGCCGATCAGGTGGTGGCGGTGACCGACGCGGTCTGTCGGGCGCACTTGGATATGGAGTACGCCGACCTGTGTCGCGCAGTGGTCGGCAAGCTCGGCCGGAAGCGGCCCTCGCCGCTGACTCGCGGCGACCCGAGGATCTGGGCCGCCGGGGTCGTCTACGCCGTCGGGCAGCTCAACTTCGTGTTCGACCCTTCCCAGTCGCCGCACGCGACCGCTGACCAGCTCAGCGAGTGGCTAGGCGTGAAGAAGACCACGATGGCGAACAAGGCTCGATTGATCCGCGACACCCTGAAGTTGAGCCACTTCGACGGCCAGTTCATGCGGTTAAACAGCAACGGGCTGATCACTCCTCCCTATGCGCAGCGTCGGGTTATGCGTAGCGCTGGTGTGTCGGTGCTGGTGGGGGCTGGGTCGGCGGTCGAGCGCTGCGCATAATCCTTGGGGACTCTGATCACGCGGCTCGGCATGGTGCCGGGCCTGCATGATTGGAGGTCGGCCGTGATGGTTGCTTTGTCTGCGCTGGTGTCCGGCTTGGACGCGGAGTTGGTGCGTCTGGGCTACAAGGACTCTACGATGGTCTGGTATCGGGGCTGCTGGCGCCGCCTGGAGAAGTTCTTCGCTTCCCTTGGCGTGGAGGAGTTCTCGCTGGATCTGGCGATGGCCTGGGTCGACGAAGCGTGCGGCTTTTGCGAGAAGGAGCAGGCGGGCACGCTCAAACAGACCGATGTGTATTTGTTCAGGGTCGCCCAAATGCTCAACGATTACGCGGTCCACGGGGCGGTGCTGCGCCGCTACTCCCGGGCTGTCGGCACGCTGGCTGGGGACGGGGCCGACACCATCGCCCGGTTCCAGACGTGGCTGCGGGCCGCGGGCCGCGCCGTGTCGACCGTGCGGACGTATGGGACGGTGGCCGGGGAGTTCACCGGGTTCTTGGATACTCGCGGCGGGACGGCCCGTTGTGACGCCGGGGCGGTCGAGGCGTTCGTCGCGACGCTGGCGGGATACCAGTTCAAGACCGTCGAGCAGAAGCTGTGCGCCTTGCGGTCTTTTCTCAGGTTCGCGTCCGGCGACGGACTGGTCGACGCCGCCGTGCTGGACGCGGTCCCGGCTGTGAAGTCCCGCAAGCAGACCAGGATCCCGTCGGTCTGGGACCCGGCCGACGTGACCAAGATCCTGGACGCGGTCGACCGGGGCAACCCGTGCGGGAAGCGCGACTACGCGATCATTTTGCTGATCACCAGGCTTGGGCTGCGCGGCATCGACGTCAAACGGCTGGAGTTCTGCGACTTCGACTGGCCGGGCAACCGGCTGTCCGTCATGCAGGTCAAGACCGGCCACCGGGTGCAGCTGCCGTTGTTGAAGGACATCGGCTGGGCGGTCATCGACTACATTCGCGCCGGTCGTCCGCCCAGCGAATGCCCGCAGGTGTTCATCCGGCACACCGCTCCGATAGGCCCGTTCTCCGACCAGGATCACCTGCACCAGATTCTTCTCAAGCACGCCCGGGCAGCCCATGTCCCGGTCAGCGAGAAACGCCGCCACGGCATGCATTCGCTCAGACACACGCTGGCGACCCGGCTGATGGAGGGCGGCACCCCGGTCGAGCAGATCGCCGACATCCTCGGTCACCAGTCTGTCCAGTCGGTCGGTGTGTATCTGAAGTCGTCTTTGGGTCTGCTGGCCAAGTGCGCGCTGGATCCGGACGGCCCGGCAACGCAGGCGTCACGATGACCCCTGACATCACGCTGGCCGATACGATCACGGCGCTCGTCGCGGAGAAGCGTGCCGTCGGCTACAAGTACGCCACCGAGGCGCGGGTGCTGGCCCGGTTCGACGCGTTCTGCCGCGGCGAATTCCCCGGACTGGGCGCGGTCACCCAGGTCTCGGTCGAGGCGTGGGTCGCGTCTGCCCGGCGGCGGGGAGTCAAACCGGCGACCCTGCAAGGCCTGGCCGCGCCGGTCAGGGAGTTGGCCCGTTGGCTGGGTCGCCGGGGCGTTGAGGCTTACGTCCTGCCCGCAGGCGTGCTGGCCAGGCCCGCCCGCTATGTCCCGCACATCTACACGGACCAGGAATTGGCGGCCTTGTTCGCCCAAACCGACCGCTGCCGCTACTGCTCGGAGGTCCCGTTCCGGCACCTGGTCATGCCGGTGCTGTTCCGGACGATCTACGCGTGCGGTCTGCGCTGCTCCGAAGCCCGCCTGCTGCGTCCGGACGACGTCGACATCGACGCCGGCGTCCTGCAGATCCGCGACGCCAAGGGCGGCAAAGACCGGCAGGTACCCGTCTCCGAGCCGCTGCGTATCAGGCTCGCCAACTACCACGCCCACCTCGTCCGGCGTTCGGACTGGGACTGGTTCTTTCCCGGCAGAGCCCGCCTGCCGCTGACGCTGGGGAACATCGACAAGAACTTCCGCCGGTTCCTTTGGCAGGCCCGCATCTCCCACGGTGGGCGAGGCCGTGGTCCCCGCGTCCACGACCTGCGTCACACTTTCGCGGTCAACAATCTCCGCTTCTGGTTCGCTCGGGGCCAGGACGTCGGAGCGTTGCTGCCGGTCCTGCAAACGTATATGGGTCATTCGTCGCTGCGCGATACCGCCTACTACCTGCGGCTGACCGCACAGTCCTACCCGGACATCACCGCCCGCGTCCAACAGGCCACCGGCGACGTGGTCCCGCCCATCACGGCAGGGCCGCGCCATGGCCACTGACTTCGCGGTCTGCCTGCGACGCTTCCTGACAACCCATCTGGCCGGGCTGCGCGGTTGCTCGCCCAACACGGTCGGGTCGTATCGCGACACGTTCAAACTCCTGATCGCCTACTTCCGCGACGAGAGATCAACCCCTCCAGGCAAGCTCACCCTCGATTGCGTCGACGCCGCCGCCATCACAGGATTCCTCGAGTGGCTCGAGGCCAGCCGGCACAACAGCGCGTCGACGCGCAACCAGCGCCTGGCCGCGATCAGCTCGTTCTGCACGTGGATGCAAACCGAGGATCCAGCCCGGATGGCCTGCTACCAAGACATCCTCGCCATCCCCGCCAAGAAACAGGCCCGCCAGAACGTCAATCACTTGACCGTCGAGCAGACCCGCCTCCTGCTCGCCCAACCCGACCGGTCCACCCGCCGGGGCAGACGCGACGCGACCCTGCTCGCCACGCTCTACGACACAGCCGCCAGGGTCCAAGAACTCGCCGACCTCGCCGTCCGCGACATCCGCCTCCAGCGCCCCGCCATGGCCGCCTTGACCGGGAAGGGCCGCAAGACCCGCCACGTCCCCCTGATGGGCAACACGGCAGCGATCCTGGCCGCCTACCTGGCCGAACATCGCCTGGACAAGCCCGGCCACGACGACCACCCGGTGTTCTTCAACCAGCACGGGGCCAAACTCAGCCGTGGTGGCATCGCGTGGATCATCCGCAAATACCAGGCCAGGACAAACGACCCGCAGCTCGTCGACGCCGACGTCAGCCCACACACCCTGCGCCACAGCAAGGCGATGCACCTCTATGAAGCAGGCGTGCCGCTGCCGTACATCCGCGACATCCTCGGGCACGTCGAGCTATCCACCACCGAGATCTACGCACGCGCCTCGACCGAGGCGAAACGCAAAGCCCTCGAATCCGCCTACGCCGACATAGTCACCGACGACCTGCCCGAATGGACCCAAGATCTCGGACTGCTCGACTGGCTCACCAGCCTTTGACCCGCCGCCCACAGGTTATGCGCAGCGCCCGACAACCGACGCAGCCCCCACCAGCACCGACACACCAGCGCTACGCATAACCCGACGCTGCGCATAGGGGTCGATTCTCTCGCCGCTTTTGAGCAATGTGGCGCTGTCGGTCCTGGACGAGTTTATCGCCGGGTCACCGGGAGGGCCATCGGCCACGAAAGTGGAAAGGGCCAAACGTCTCCGCCACCATCTTCCCAATTACCGGCTTGTTCGGTATGCGGACGATTGGTGCCTGGTCATCAAGGGCACGACGGCGGATGCGGAGGCCTTGCGAGAGGAGATCGCCGGGGTCCTCTCGACGATGGGTTTGCGCCTGTCGGAGGAGAAGACCCTGATCACCCACAT
>DASVHT010000339.1:0-16168 GCA_036382455.1 Dermatophilaceae bacterium | reverse complement strand
CAGCGCGCTGAGCCGGGTTGCCCGACTTGAAGATGCCCGAACCCACGAACACACCCTCGGCGCCGAGCTGCATCATCATGGCCGCGTCCGAAGGGGTCGCGATACCGCCGGCGACGAACATCACCACGGGCAGCTTGCCGTTCTGGGCGACCTCCTTGACCAGGTCGTAGGGGGCCTGGAGCTCCTTCGCCGCGACGTACAGCTCGTCCTCGCTCATCGAGGACAACCGGCGGATCTCGCCACCGATCGTGCGCATGTTCATGGTGGCGTTGGAGACGTCGCCGGTGCCGGCCTCACCCTTGGAGCGGATCATCGCAGCGCCCTCGGAGATCCGGCGCAGGGCCTCACCAAGGTTGGTCGCCCCACAGACGAAGGGCACGGTGAACTTCCACTTGTCGATGTGGTTGGCGTAGTCGGCGGGGGTCAGCACCTCGGACTCGTCGACGTAGTCAACACCGAGGCTCTGCAGAACCTGGGCCTCGACGAAGTGACCGATGCGGGCCTTGGCCATGACCGGGATGGAGACGATCTCGATGATGCCCTGCACCATGTCCGGGTCGCTCATCCGCGAGACCCCACCCTGGGCCCGGATGTCTGCGGGCACACGTTCGAGGGCCATGACGGCAACGGCACCGGCGTCCTCAGCGATCTTGGCCTGCTCCGGGGTGACAACGTCCATGATGACGCCGCCCTTGAGCATCTCGGCCATACCGCGTTTGACGCGTGAGGTCCCGGTCGCAGGGACGTTGGCGGGGGTGGTCACTTGCGCTGACAAGACAGTGCCTCTTCCAGGTGTCACACACGGTGTTGGGAACACTCCCATGTTAGGGCGTCAGGCCCCTCGCCCGAGCATCGGCAGCTCGTCATCGATCTCGAACGTCTGCGGGAGCTCGGCATGGCCGGCGAGCCGGAACAGGCGCACCCCCGGCTTGCGCCTCACCCGCCGTACGTCGGTCGCCGCGTCGTTGTGGAACCGGCGGGCAAGCTGCACCCGCTGGTTGGCCGCAGCCACGCGCTGGAGTATCGGCGCGCCGACGGCGTCCTCGCGTAGCTGGCGCAGCGCCTCGGGGCCCAGGGCCGCCTCCAGGGCCTGGGTGAGATCGCTCTCGATCGCTTCGCGGGATGTGTGGGGCTCGGCGTCCGCCTCGAGCGAGTCCGACGCCGCGCCGGCAAGAAGCAGCGCGCTGGCCGGGTCCAAGAGGCCGGAGTTCGCCAGCTCGAGGGTAGCCTCCGCCCGGCGCACGAGCTGGGCGTCGAGGGCACTGAGCGCACCTTCGACCCGAGAGTGCAGCCGGTCGAGTCGGGCGGCGCCATACGAGAGGTACCAGGAGATCATCGCTGCCAGTGCGATCCCACCGACCACCCAGCTGAGCGTGTCCATCACGTGCCTCCCGAGGCTCGTCCGGTGCGCAGCAACCGTGCCCACCGTGAGTCGGGCCCGTTGGACGCGTGCACCGAGGACGCCCCGAGCGTGACCGTCTCATAGACCGCCATCACGTCCGCCGCGACCACCGACCAGTCAAAGGCGTTGGCGCGCTTGCGTCCGGCGGCGGCCAGCTGTTCACGCCGAACGGGATCGCGGAGCAGCTCCACGACGGCCCGGGCAAGGTCAACGGGGTCCTCGTTGCGGAACATCTCTCCCGCCCTGCCGCCGTCGAGAACCCTTGAAAATGCAGGGAGGTCGCTGGCCAGCACCGTGGCGCGAGCACTCATGGCCTCGATCAGGATGATGCCGAAGCTCTCGCCGCCGGTGTTGGGGGCGAGGTAGAGATCGACCGATGCCAGCAGTCGGGCCTTGTCCACGTCACTGACCGGGCCGAGGAACTCGCATGCGTCGGCCGCCTCAGCAGTCATCCGCTGGCGAACCGAATCGGGGTCGCCCGGACCGGCGATCAGGACCCGAACACCGGGGATCTCCCGCAGGATCTGCGGCAGGGCCTGCGACAGCAACGGCATACCCTTGCGCGGTTCTTCCATCCGTCCCAGGAACGCGATCGTCGGCCGCTCCGGCGTGCCCTCCCATTCGGGACGGCGCTCAGCCGACGCGAACCGCTCGACGAACACGCCGTTGGGGATCACCACCGCGTCGCCGCCGAGATGGGTTGTCACGGTCCGTCGCGCGTCCTCGGAGACCGCGATACGGGCACTGATCTTCTCGAGACTTGGCCGCAACAGCGGGTATGCCGCCTGCATGGCTCGCGAGCGCAGGTTGGACGTGTGGAACGTGGCCACGATGGGCCCGTCCACGGCCCACAGGGCGAGGACCGAGACGCTTGGGGCCACCGGCTCGTGGATATGGACAACGTCAAAATGACCAGCGTCCACCCATCGGCCGACGCGGGCCGCGGTCAGTGGTCCGAACGAGAGCCGGGCAACAGAACCGTTGTAGCGCACCGGAACTGCCCGGCCCGAGCTGACGACATAGTCCGGCAGGGGCGTATCGTCATCGGCCGGTGCCAGGACGCTGACGTGATGGCCCTGCGAGATGAGGTACTCGGCGAGGTCGCGCACATGCAGCTGCACCCCGCCCGGCACGTCGAACGAGTATGGGCTGACGATCCCGATCCTCACCGGCGCTCGCCCCCTCGATCGGGCGCGCGCTCGCCCATCAGGTCCTTGCTGAACACGCGCTGCATCATGTGCCAGTCCTGGGTGTGCTCACGGACCGCCTGCGAGAGCACATCGGCGCAGGCCTGGGTCATCACCTGGATCTTCTCGCGCGAGCTCCCCTCCGGCGGCGGTTCCACGGCGTCGTGGAACGTCACGACGGTGCGCCATCCGTGTCCCTGCGGACGGGGCTCGTAATGGACCATGCACGGGTGCAGGGCGGCACCGGTATTGAGGGCAAGCGCAGCCGGCCCGACGGCCATGCGCGCCCTCTGGCCGCAGAAGTCGACCTCGATGCCGCCATTGGTCAGGTCCCGGTCGGCCAGCAGCGCGACCAGCGCCCCGTCCCGACAGGCCTGGGTCAGCTCCCGGAAGACGTCAAGGCCACCGGTCAGCGGGATGATCCGCATGCCCAGCCCCTCGCGGAAGGCGACGAACTCGTCGAAGAGCTCCTCCGGCTTGAGCCGCTCGGCGACGGTGGTGACAGGGGCCAGCTGGGTCGTGGACCACGCGCCACCGAAGTCCCAGTTGCCCATGTGCCCCAGGAACATGACGGCGGACCTGCCCGACTGCAGGTGGGCACGGACGGGGTCGATGCCGACCGTCCGAACCCCTGCGACCAGGTCGTCGAGGCTGCAGTCGGGAAGCCGGAAGGACTCGCACCAGTAGCGCAGGTAGGACCGCATCCCGGCATGCACCAGCGCATCGAGCTCGGCCGGGGTCAGCTCGGGCCGGACTGTCGCATAGTTGCTGCGCATCCGTTCGACGCCCTTGCCCCCACGCCGCCAGGAGACATCGGCCATGAGATCGAAGCAGCCATATGCCAGGCGAGCCGGCATCCGCCGGACGAGCGACCATCCCGTGCGGTAGCCGACGAGCTTGGCACGCTCAGCCAGCCGGCTCACGCGACGTTGAACGCCTGGCGGCGTACCTCGAGCATCCGCTGGACCACCGTGATCAGGCTCGCCAGCGCCAACAAGGCCAGCACCACGGTCAACAGCACTTCGGGCACCCCCAGTCCGACCAGGCCCGTAGCGGTCAGAACCACGACCAGCCGCTCGGCGCGCTCGGCGATGCCGACGTTCGCGGTCATCCCCAGGCCTTCCGCCCGGGCCTTGGAGTAGCTGACGACACTGCCCAGGATCAGGCACGCCAACGCCAGGGCGGCCAGGTACAGCTTGCCCCCGTCCCCGGCGTACCAGAGCACGAGACCACCGAAGATGGCACTGTCACCAACCCGGTCCAGGGTGGAGTCGAGGTAGGCGCCCCACTTGGTCGAGCGATCGGACAGGCGGGCCATGACACCGTCGAGCGTGTCCGAGAACGCGAAGAACACGACCACGATCGTGCCCCAGAAGAACTCGTGTCGTGGGTACAGGACCAACGCGCCCACACAGACACCGACGGTGCCAACGATCGTCACGACGTCGGGGCTGATGCCGAGCTTGAGGAACAACCGGGCCAGCGGGGTGAAGACCTTGGTGAAGAATGCGCGCGCGAATCGGTTCAGCATGATCCGCCAAGAGTACTGATTCGGCGGGTCGGGTTGTGCCGACGCTCGGGAGGCGACATCGTGTCGCCATGAGCGCCAAAGGTTCCGTCAGCACACCAGTCCCCCAGACCAGCGCTCCGGACGACATCCGCAACGTGGTCCTCGTGGGGCACAGCGGAGCCGGAAAGACGACGCTGTTCGAGCACCTCATTGCCGCCACGACCCCGGACTACCGGGCCAAGCCGGTCCTTGATGAGCGCTCCGTCCAGCTCGCCGTCGCGTCCGTGTCCCATCAGGGCCTGGTCCTCAACCTCATTGACACCCCGGGCTATCCGGACTTCGTCGGTGAGCTGCGGGCGGGCCTGCGCGCCGCGGATGCGGCCCTGTTCGTGGTCTCCGCTGCCGATGGGGTCGACGGCGCGACCATGTTGTTGTGGGAGGAGTGTGCGGCGATCGGGATGCCGCGGGCAGTCGCAGTGACAAAGCTGGACGCCGTACGAGCCGACTTCGAGGACACGGTCGCGATCTGCCAGCGGGTCTTCGGCGAAGGCGTCATGGCCCTGTATCTGCCGCTGCACGGTGACGACGAGACGATCATCGGCAACCTCGGGCTCTTGTCGCAGCAGATCTACGACTACAGCTCGGGCGAGATGGTGGCCCACGCCTCCGAGGCCAAACACCGCGAGGTCATCGAAGGCCACCGCTCGGACCTGATCGAGGCGATCATCCAGGAGTCCGAAGACGATACGTTGCTCGACCGCTACCTCGGTGGCGAGGATGTCGACATCGACGTCGTCGAGGCGGACCTGCTCACGGCGGTCTCGCGTGGCCGGTTCCACCCGGTGATCCCGGTGTCCACCGAGACCGGCGTCGGCACGGTCGAGCTGTTGCATCTGCTGACCGCAGCCTTTCCAGCGCCGACCCTCCACCCGCTGCCAGCGGCCACGACACCCAACGGACACCCCCTGCCGCCCTTGCAGTGCGACCCGGCCGGACCCCTGGTCGCCGAGGTGATTCGTACGACAAGCGATCCGTATGTCGGGCGCGTCAGCGTCGTCCGAGTCTTCAGCGGAACGCTGAGACCGGACCAGGTGCTGCACGTCTCAGGACACCTTGATCGCCTGAGCGAACGACTCGTAGGACACGCCGGTCACGACGATGACGAGCGTGTCGGGCTGCTGTCCTCGCCGCTGGGAGACGTGTTGCGCCCCAAGGGTGTGGCCATTGCCGGTGACCTGTGCGTCGTGGCCAAGCTGACCAGGGCTGAGACCACGGACACGTTGAGCGGCAAGGACGCTCCCGCGCTGGTCGAGCCGTGGCTGTTCCCGGACCCGTTGCTGCCAGTGGCCATCAGCGCGGCCACCAAGTCCGATGAGGACAGGCTCGCAGGCGCGTTGGCGCGGCTGGTGGCCGAGGACCCCACCATGCGCCTCGAGCACAACCCCGAGACCCATCAGGTGATCCTCTGGACGATGGGCCAGGCGCACGTGGACGTCCTGCTGATGCGCCTGCGGGAGCGATACGGGGTCAACGTCGAGACCGAGCCCCTGCGCGCTGCCCTTCGGGAGACCTTCGTCACGGCCGCGGATGGTCACGGGCGCCACGTCAAACAGAGCGGAGGACATGGCCAGTACGCCGTATGCGACGTCACCGTCGAACCCCTCGAGCGCGGTGCCGGGTTCGAGTTCGTCGACAAGGTGGTGGGCGGGACCGTGCCACGTCAGTTCATCGGGAGCGTTGAGAAGGGTATTCGCACCCAGCTGGAGAAGGGCTGCATCGCAGGTTTCCCGATGATCGACCTGCGCGTCACCCTGACCGGCGGGAAGTCACATTCGGTGGACTCCAGCGACATGGCCTTCCAGACGGCCGGCGCACTGGCTCTGAAAGACGCAGCCTCGCCGCAGACCGCGACTTTGCTCGAGCCGGTCGACTCCGTGGTGGTCGTGGTGGCCGACGAGTATGTCGGGGCCGTGATGACCGATCTACAGACCCGCCGGGGCCGGGTCATCGGGACCGAGCCCGACACGTCGGGACGCAGCACGATCAAGGCCGAGGTGCCGCAGATCGAGATCACCCGATATGCCATCGACCTGCGCTCGGTCTCGCACGGAACCGGGATCTTCACCAGAACCCCGCACCGATACGAGCCCATGCCGCCCAACCTGGTTCAGAACCACCTGGCGGGCTGACCGGACCGCCACCCTCCGATCTGTCAGTGTGGATTGACACGGATTGGCTGTCAGTCTAGCGTGACAGCCATGGAAGGCACTGACATGGCCACAGCCCTTGAGTCGGACGATCCTGCGGTGGGCCTACGCGCCGTTGGCGCATTGCACCGGCTCGCCGAGCAGGTCGAGGCGAGCAACGTGAAGCTCGCGAGAGACAGCGGCTGGTCGTGGGAGCAGATCGGGGACGCTCTCGGCATCTCCCGCCAGTCCGCGCATGCGAAGTACGGAAGGAGAGGGTGACGATGGTCAAACGACTCAGTGTGGACGCCAGAAGGATGGTGCTGACGTCAGCCGCCGAGGAGGCTCGGCGACGCGGTGACCGGCGCCTTGGCACCGAGCACCTTCTGCTCGGACTGCTCCACCAGCCAGAGTCCCCGGAGGCGCAGGCCCTCGGGGTCGACCTGGAGTCTGCCCGGGCCACCTCGGATGCCCTCGACAAGGCAGCACTGAGGGCGGTAGGAGTCAATGTCGCCAACCTCGGCGAACCGTCGTCACCAGTCGTCGAGCGTGGCCTTCCCCCGCTCACATCCGGCGCGAGAGCGGTCCTCAAGGCCGCGGTCGGCGAGACACGGCACGCCAAGACCCAAAGCATCGAGACCCGCCACTTCCTGCTGGCGCTTCTGGCCCTCGAACATCCCGACCCGGCAGCCGAGCTGCTTCAGGCCCTGGGCGTTGATCGGTCGCAGGTCATCGCCCGGCTGGAAGGCTCCAAGGGCTGAGGGGTCGAGGGCGGGGCGGCAGGCACGCTCGGCTCGCATGCCGTGTCCGTCACCCGACGGACGCCAATCCTCAGCCGGCTGGACGCGGATCGTCCGCCGGTATGACGCGGATCGTCTGCCGGGTGACGCCTATCCTGCGCCGGTATGACGCGGATCGTCGCCGCGGCAGGCTGGTGTGCCGCCGGGTAATGCGTACCGGTGCGCGGCAACCCAGGAGTAGACGCGGGCGGCCAGCCACGAGAACCCGGGGGCGACGAGCAGCGAGCCGACCGGACGCCATACGAGGTAGCCGGTGCGCAGTGTCGCGGCGATGGCCTCGTGACCACTGGCAACCTTGCCGCTTGCGCCGACCCACTGGACCGCCGCGCGGCACCGATCCGCGGTGAGGCCGAGCTCACCCAGGTCCAGGCTTTGCCAGGGGGCAATGGTTGTCGAGCCGTCTCTGACGACCCAACGGTGCAGCCAGCGGGCGGATGTGGTGCACAGCCCGCAGTCCCCGTCGAAGACCAGGACCGGCAGCGACGGATGCCTGTTCAGGGCGACGTCGTCACCCCTTCAGTCGTGCGGCCACGCGTCGACCAGGCGCTGGCGAACGTCTTCGAGGAGCATGGGGAGAGCCTTCGTCTGCCCGATGATGGGCAGGAAGTTCGAGTCGCCGCCCCACCTCGGGACGATGTGCTGGTGCAGGTGGGCACGAATGCCAGCCCCGGCGACAGCACCCTGGTTGATCCCGATGTTGTAGCCCATGGGCAACGAACAGGCCTCCAGCGCAATGAGGCTGGCCTTGGTGAGGGCGCTGAACTCCAGCGACTCCTCATCGGTCAGGTCGACGTAGAGCGATACGTGACGGTAGGGACAGACCAGCACGTGACCGGGGTTGTAGGGGAAGAGGTTCATGACGACGTAGCAGGTCTGGCCACGATGGACGATCAGGCCCTCGGCGTCGTCCTTGCCCACGACCGAGCAGAAGGGGCAGCCCTCACCGGCGTGATCGGTCGGACGATCACCGTTGATGTATGCCATCCGGTGCGGGGTCCACAGGCGCTCGAAGCCGTCGTCGACGTGGGCGAATTCGCGCGGCGACTCGAGCTCCGGTCCCTGGTGGCTCTCATCCTGCGTCATGGTCAAGATCCTATGCATCAGCCGTCAGACTGCTGCGGTGACCATCCATCGTGCGCCCAGTGCAAGCGCGCCCACCGTCACCACGAGGAAGAACCCGACCCACATGAGCGCCGGGACCATGGTGAGCCGGGCCAGCTGGTCGGCGTCGGAGGCTCTGGCTCCGGTGCGTCGTCGCAGCGTCTGCAGCTCCAGGACCGGCCGGGGCGCGGCCAGCAGCAGGAACCACGTCAGGACGTATGCGAAGGCAGACTGCGCTTGAGGTTCGAGCCACCATGACACCCCGAACACGACCGCCGCGCTGATCAGGATCGACCACAGCCCGAACCAGTTGCGCACCTGGATCAGCAACAACGCCAACAGGATCAACAAGACCCACAGGAGACCAACGGCTCGGTGATGGGCCAGCATGGCTGCGGCGCCCAGACCGAGAAGACCCGGGCCGACATAGCCGGCCGCGGCCGTCAGGATCATGCCCGGCCCGGTCCTCTTGCCAGCCGAGACGGTCAGACCGGACGTGTCCGAGTGCAGCCGTATGCCGTGCAGCTTGCGCCCCGAGAGGAAGGCGGCGAACCCGTGGGCCGCCTCGTGCGCGATGGTCACGATGTGCCGGGTGATCGCCCAAGCGCCCGGGAACCAGACCAGCAGCGCCGCAAGGGCGGCCGTCAAGGCGACGACAAGACCTGATGGAGCCGGCTGGGTCGTCAGGGCGCGGTGCCATACCTCACGCAGGATGTCCACGGTGGGCGCGCTCAGACCTGCCCTCGGCTCTCGACCGCTTCCACTATCTCCTCGAGCGCCTCTGCGATCGGGACGCCATTCTTCTGCGAGCCGTCGCGATAGCGGAACGAGACCGCGCCAGCCGACCGGTCGTCCTCGCCGGCGATGAGCATGAACGGAACCTTGGACTTCTGGGCCGTCCGAATCTTCTTCGGGAAGCGGTCGTCCGAGGTGTCGATCTCGACGCGAATCTTCTTGGCCTTCAAACGATCTGCGATGTCGAAGAGGTAGTCGTTGAACTCCTCGGCCACCGGGATTCCGATGACCTGGACCGGAGCCAGCCAGGGCGGGAACGCACCGGCGTAATGCTCGGTCAGCACCCCGAAGAACCGCTCGACCGAACCGAACAGCGCACGGTGGATCATGATCGGCCGCTGCCGGGAGCCGTCGGCCGCCTGGTACTCGAGCTCGAAACGCTCGGGCAGGTTGAAGTCCACCTGGATCGTCGACATCTGCCAGGTCCGGCCAATGGCGTCGCGACACTGGACCGAGATCTTCGGGCCGTAGAACGTGGCACCACCCGGGTCGGGCACCAAGGCCAAACCGGAGTCCGTCGCCGCTTCCCTCAGCGCCTCGGTGGCCTTGTCCCAGTTCTCGTCGGTGCCGACGTACTTGTCGTCGTCACGGGTCGACAGCTCCAGATAGAAGTCGTCGAGGCCGTAGTCCTTGAGCAGGTCGATGACGAAGGTCAGCAAGGTCTTCAGCTCGGACTGGAGCTGCTCGGCGGTGACATAGATGTGCGAGTCGTCCTGCGTCATACCCCGGACCCGGGTGAGGCCGTGCACCACGCCGGACTTCTCGTAGCGGTAGACCGAGCCGAACTCGAACAGCCGCAACGGCAGCTCGCGGTAGGACCGGCCACGCGCCCGGAAGATCAGGCAGTGGAAAGGGCAGTTCATCGGCTTGAGGTAGTAGTCCTGCCCCTGCTTGCGAACCACGCCGTCCGCGTCGCGCTCTTCATCCACGTGCATCGGCGGGTACATCCCGTCGGCGTACCAGTCGAGGTGGCCCGACGTCTGGAACAGGGTGCCCTTGGTGATGTGCGGGGAGTAGACGAACTCGTAGCCGGCCTCCTCGTGACGACGCCGCGAGTAGTCCTCCATCGCCTTGCGGATGACGCCGCCCTTGGGGTGGAAGACGACCAGCCCCGAGCCGATCTCCTCGGGGAAGGAGAAGAGGTCGAGCTCCGCCCCGAGCCTGCGATGGTCGCGCCTCTCCGCCTCGGCCAGCCGGTCGAGGTACGCCTTCAGCTCGTCCTTGGTCGGCCATGCGGTGCCATAGACCCGCTGCAGCTGCGGGTTCTTCTCCGACCCGCGCCAGTACGCCGCGGCCGAGCGCATCAGCTTGAAGGCGTTGCCCAGCACCTTGGTCGTCGGCACGTGCGGACCCCGGCACAGGTCGCCCCACGCGCGCTCGCCGTCACGGCGGATGTTGTCGTAGATCGTCAGCTCGCCCAAACCCACCTCGACGTCGGCGCCCTCGGCAACCTCGGCAGCGCCACCCTTGAGCCCGATCAGCTCACACTTGTAGGGCTCGTGGGCCAGCTCGGCACGGGCCGCCTCATCGGTGACCACCCGGCGCCGGAACGTCTGACCCTCGTTGATGATCTTCTGCATGGCCTTCTCGAGGGCCTTGAGGTCCTCCGGCGTGAACGGGGTCTCGACGTCGAAGTCGTAGTAGAAGCCGTCGCGGATCGGCGGTCCGATTCCCAGCTTGGCCTTCGGGTTGATCTGCTGGACGGCCTGGGCGAGCACGTGCGCGGCCGAGTGACGCAGGACCGCAAGGCCCTCGTCGCTGTCGAGGCCCACTGCCTCGACGACATCGCCATCGGCAACGACGTGAGCCAGGTCGCGCAGCTCTCCGTTGATCCGCGCCACGAGGGCGTCCTTGTCCTCGGCAAGAAGATCCGCGGCAGTCGTTCCCGCCGCAACCGATCGCTCGCTTCCAGCGATGACCACGGTGATGTCGGAAGACACGTTGACTCCTTCGAACCAGATGGGTATGCCGCCCGGCCGCGCGGCATGACTGGGTCACCCGCGCGAGGTGGCCGGGTCCGATGTTATCGGCCCGTAGGTTCTGTGCGGTCGCCGACGTTGGTGGTGGGGTGTACAGAGCAGTGGTGGACGTGAAGGGACTCGAACCCCTGACCTCTCGCGTGTGAGGCGAGCGCTCTAACCAGCTGAGCTACACGTCCGGACGGTGCCCGCCCGACATACAGGTGGCGGACAGGAAGAGTATCGGCTCCCCTCGTGCGGCTCCCAATCGGGTCAGCACGACGGGCGTGCCGGTCGACAGACCTCAGTCTGCCAGCCCGGGGACCTTCGTGAGCCACTTCTCGACGTTGTCGGGCAGGAAGCCGGGGACCCCGCTGATGAGGAACAGCAGCCAGAAGACAGCGGCCACGGCGGCGACGGTGACCAGGAACGCCAACCCCTTGACCCACCACGGCTGGGGCATGAGCCACTGGTTCCAGGCGTGGAGCGTGTGCCTCGCCAGGTGCAACAACCGCTGGGCCCATTCGAACTCGCTGGACCAGAGGGCTATACCCAGGAAGACCACGAGCCAGCCGGGGCCGGGAAAGGGCACCATGATCAGGCCGATGACGACGATGACCAGTCCGAGGACGCCCACGGCCATGCGATAGATCAGGTGGGAGTGCGGGTTCGAGCGGATCCTGCGCCGCCATTCCCAGTCGTCGTCGGCGGCGTCCAGCGTGATGTTGTGGTCGTCTTCAACCCCGTCGTGTGGCTTGGTCATGGGTCGAGACGCTCGCGGGAAAGGCGCCCGAAGATCTCGATGACCTGGGCCGTCACGGGGCCCGGGGCAGTGACCTGCCGGTCGTCTATCGCATCGACGCCCATCACGTCCTTGGTCGACGAGGTGATGAACACCTCCTGCGCCCGATCCAGGATCGACATCGGCAGCGGCTCCTCGCGGACGGTCAGTCCGTCCTCGCGGCACCACTCGATGACGAGCGCTCGAGTGATCCCGGCCAGGGGTCCGGAGGCCAGGTCAGGCGTGAGGATGTCACCGTCGACAACCAGGAAGACGTTGGACCCGGTGCACTCGCACACGTTGCCCACGGAGTTGGCAAAGAGCGCTTCCACTCCCCCACGCTCTTGGGCAAAGGCAAGTGCTACAACGTTGTCCGCGTATGACGTTGTCTTGAGTCCCGCCGTGGCGCTGCGTTCGTTGCGGGTCCAGGGAACCACGACGAGCTTGCCGGTGTCAGGGTTCGGCGCCTGCGGGGCCGCGGTGACGATGTAGGTCAGCGGTGAGGCATCACGGTCGGATCCGAGTGGACCGGCGCCCGCGGTGACGGTGTAGCGAAGCCGTCCGGACCCGATCGGCTCTCCCGCCAGCACGGCCGTGATCCCGGCGTCGATCACGTTGTGGTCAGGGGCAGGCAGACCGAGCCCGGCCATCGAACGGTCCAGCCGTCGTGCGTGTCGCGCCAGGGCGAAGGGCACTCCATCCACGATCTTGCACGTCTCGAACGCTCCGTCTCCAACGGTGACGCCGTGGTCGAGCGCGGCGATCGACGGAGCTCCGGGATCCACGCCCTCGCCGTTGACCCACACCCGGACGTCCCCCGCCTGGCTACCCTCGTCCTTGCCCGGTTCGCTCACGGTGCCACCCTTCCAGATACGAGCTGGACCAGTCGAGCGGCCTTGAGCCTCACGGCAGCCAGGGTTTGCCGGCGAGCGCTGTGACCACCAACGCGTGACTCACCCACGGCACCTGCAACGCCAGGCTGATGACGGACACGGCCACCACCAGGGCCGCCCGTCTGCGGGGGATGGTCCCTGGCTCAGGGCTGCCGATCATCAGCAGTGCGAACGGGAATGCGAGCAACAGATAACGGAACATCCCAGCGTGCACACCGGCGACGGACAAAAGGTAGATCGGGTAGATCGCGAACCAGGTCCGCACCTCGAGGCCCCAGGTGCGGGAGAGCCGGCTGACCCCAGCCACCACGAAGAGGACAACCAGCACCGCCAGCCCGATGACCCCGATCCAGCCGATGTGCTCGTAGGCGTTCGTGAACCAGCCCAACCTGCCGGTCGCCACGGCGTTGGACACGCTCCCCCGGTCGGCGCCGGTCGCCTTGACCCCACTGGTGATCGCATTCGTGATCGTCGACCAGAGCGAGACCGAGGCCGCGGAAACGACTGCCAGCACCATCATTCCGGCGACCTCGCCCCGCCGGATCGGGTCCTTGGCTCGGCCGCGGTAGCGCACGAAGGCGTGGACGATCACGACGACGGCCAGGGGCGGGGTCACCAGCCGGGTCAGCGAGAGCAGGACCACGGCTGCGGTCGCCCAGCCGTACCGTCGCCGCGCGGTCAGCAGGAGGGCCGTGCATACCAGCAGCAGTGCGATGCTCTCGGAGTAGGCAGCCTGGAAGAGCGGCGCCGCGACGAAGCAGTTGGTGAACAGGACGGCGGCGCCCGCTGCGAACCGGCCGGCCGTGCGCTCGACCAGGACGAACATGACGACCATCGCCGCGCCGCCGGCAACGAGGTTCACGATCGTGACGCACACGCCGAAGCTCAGCCCGGTCAGCGTCATCATCGCGCCGACGAGCATGGGGAAGACCGGAAGGAACGCGAACGCCCAGAGCGCGTCCTTCCCGTGGGGGTCGCCCGCCGCGGGCAGGTGATACCCGGTGGTGGCGATGCGTTCGAACCACTGGCCGTCCCAGTTCGTGATCAGCCCCAGATAGCCGGGCGAGTCCGGATGTGCCGAGAACTGGTAGATGCCGGGGTGATCGGGCGATGGCAGGGCGACTTGGTAGCGGGACGCGAACGCGATGATGGCGAGGCCGTACAGCCTGGTCAGGGCGAAGATGGTCAGGGGCAACCAGATCGAGAGGGGGATGCTGACCGGCCCAAGACGCCAGGTCGCCGGCGCGGAGGTCTGCGCAGCTCTCGCCGCCATGGCACTCCCGGTGGACGTCATCTCGTGAACACAGTCAGGACCGCGCAACCCCTTGTATTTGCCGCACGGTTGCTGTGCTGGATGTTATCGGGTTCCGGAAGGGGAGATGATGGGTCCCATGATCCCGACCGCCGTGCCGCTTCCCGATGCTGTGTCCTGGCTGCGCGGCAGCGGCCTGGAGATCGTGCTGCTCATCGTCGGATCGATTCTCCTGACCCGCTTCGCGAACTGGTTCAGGGGGGTGGTCACCGAACGCATCGACGCGAACGACGATGAGTCCGATGCCCTCGTTCGTTCGGAATCTGCCAAGCATCGACATTCCCTTGCCCAGGTCCTCACCTGGTCGGCTCTGGTCTTCGTCTACTGCGTCACCGGGGTGCAGGTCGCGGAACGCCTGGGCGTGTCGAGCGGGCGTCTCGTGGCGCCGGCCGCCGTTGCCGGAGTGGCCCTCGGCTTCGGTGCCCAGCGCCTGGTCCAGGACCTTCTGGCCGGCTTCTTCATCATCGCCGAGCGCCAGTACGGCTTCGGGGACCTCATCACCATCGCCATCCCCGGTATCCCTGGCGGCGTGATCGGCACCGTCGAGGACGTGACCCTGAGGGTGACCAAGGTCCGCACCCCCAACGGCGAGGTCGTCTTCACCCCCAACGGCCAGATCGTCCAGCTCACCAACCTGTCACGGGACTGGGCCCGAGCCGTGGTCGATGTGCCCTTCCCGCTCACCGTGGATATCAGTCACGCCAGCGAGATCCTTCGTCAGGTGGGCCGCGAGCTCTTCGCCGACGAGGTGCTCCAGCCCCAGCTCCTCGACCCCCCGGTGGTGATGGGCGTCCAGAGCATCGAGGTCGACCAGATGCAGGTGCGCATGGTGGCCCGCACCCTTCCGGGCAGGCAGTTCCACGTGGGGCTTGCCTTGCGTGGGCGCATCGCGGCAGCGCTACGTCGAGAGGGCATTCACGTGGCCGATGAGCTGAACACCACCGAGTCGACGGATATCACCTCGTGAAGCTGCCCCCTCGGCCCTCTACCTGGGTGCTCATGGCACTGTTTGCGCTGACGTTGGTGACCTACTACTGGGTTCGTCCCGCACCGGCAGGGTCAGTGCCCTCCCCTGCAGCACGAGTCGTCCACAGTACGGCGAAGCCGACACCCAAGCGCGACCCGGCGACCACAACGCCTCACCAGGTATCAACGACCCCAACCCGACCCACCGGTGTGTCGCCGACCGGTGCGCCGACGACTGACCCGACCACTCCACCCGCCCCCGCCCCCACGTCCGGGGCCTCTTCCCCAACCGCTATCCCACCGACGGCGATCACCTCTGCCCCCGCGCCAACCCCGACCTGATCGGAACCGATCCAGCCCGCGGGATACGGCAGACGCCACACCGCGGCTGCTCCGGTATCGAGCAGCAGCGCCACCGTGTTCCGGCTCATCGACAGCTTCGCCACGATCTCGGCTTGCTGCGCTGAGTTGAGGGCATGCACGTCAGCCCGCTCGTGGACGGATCACATCCCCAAGTCCCCTCCATGCGACGAGAAGTCACATCGAGGATCAGCCGAAGCGAGATCAACTCCGGGTGGTGATCAGTAGCCATACGGACGATGCGTTTCGATGACATTGCGGGTGTTTCGTGGCATGCCGACGTTCCATTGACATTGCTGACGCCGAATGCATACCGGCACGTTTCGGTCAAAGGCCCACAACTCCTCGAGAACCCTCGCCGGGGATCCCTGTCCACGAGCCGGGGCCGCCCTCGTATGCGGGATCGACACCCACTTACTCCGTGAGAGTGAACCTGGCCGAGGTGCCGCTCGAGGCGTTCGGACCGACCATGACGAGGGCTTCCCCGGGGTCGATCCGCAGCGTCATCGTGCGGTCGTAGTAGGAGAGACGATCAGGGGTGACCGTGAAGGTCGCCGTGGCGGTCTCCCCCGCATCGAGCTCGAGGCTCACCCAGTCTGCGAGCTCGAGAAGCGGCCGGGTCACATCGGCAACGACATCGCGAACGTAGAGCTGCACGACTTCGCGGCCGTGGCGTGTTCCCGAGTTGGTGACATCGACGCTCACCTCGATGGATCCACCGCTCAATGGCATCTGGTCAGCTGACAGTCGGAGTGGCCCATAGGTGAATGTTGTGTAGGACAGCCCCCACCCGAACGGGAGACGCGGCGATACCAGCGCGTCGAGGTAGCGGCCCCTCACTGTGTCATCGGCCGCGTCGATGGGCCGGCCGGTGGGGCGTGCGTGCGCGCTGGACGGAATGTGGCCAACGCTGCGGG
>DASVHT010000338.1:0-3214 GCA_036382455.1 Dermatophilaceae bacterium | reverse complement strand
GCCGGTGGCGTTGCCGCCGCTGGCGATTCGGCTGGCGTAGGTCGTCTGAGGGACCAGCGCCTGGTCGTCTTCGTCGGTTGTCGTCGAGGAACCCGCGGTGTTGAGGATGCCGATGATGGTTAATGTCGTCCCGTTGACGCTCACCGTCTGCCCGAGAGCGCTGCGGCCGCCGAAGAGCTCGGTGGCTGTGGTCGAGCCGAGCACAGCCACTGATGCCGCGTCATTGAGCTCGGCCGTCGTGAAGAAGCGTCCTTCGGTCAGGCTCCGGGCTCTGACGGCTAGCCAGTCCGGTGTCGTGCCAACCACGTTGGTCGTCCAGTTCGAGGTGCCTGCAGTCAACGACTGCGAGCCGGTGACCACCGGCGCAACCCGGGCTATGTCGGGCGCGACGTCCGGGCTTGCCAGCGCTATTGCGTCCCGGGTGGTCAGTGTCGACGCGGATCCGCGCCCGCCTCGTAGACCGCTGGTGCTGGTCGAGCTTCCCGGGGAGACGATGAGAAGGTTGCTGCCGAGCTGGTTGATCTGGGCCCGGACCTGGGCCTGCGCACCCTGGCCGAGCCCGACCGTGAGCATGACCGCGGCGATGCCGATGAGGATTCCGAGCATCGTCAGGGACGAGCGCATCCTGCGCGAACGGATGGCCTCCAGGGCGGTCCGGATGGTCTCGCCCCACTTCATCGGACATTCCCTGCCGCCGCAGAGATGGCCGAATCCACTTCTCCGTCGAGGATTCTCACGATGCGCTGAGCCGACTCGGCCACATTCCGCTCGTGCGTGATCAGCACGATCGTGCGACCTTGTTCGTGCAGCTCGGTGAAGAGGGCGAGGACGTCCGCGCTCGAGTGGGAGTCGAGGTTGCCGGTCGGTTCGTCGGCCAGGATGAGGGCGGGGTCCGTGACCAGCGCCCTTGCCACAGCGACGCGTTGCTCCTGGCCTCCGGAGAGCTCACCAGGCCGGTGGTTGACGCGGTCACCGAGACCGACCCGCTCCAGAGCGCTGATGGCACGCTCCCTGCGCTCGGCTCGTCCCATGCCCGTGTAGCACAACGGAAGCTCAACGTTGCGCCAGGCCGGCAGCGACGCCAGCAGGTTGAACTGCTGGAACACGAAACCGATCTGGCGGTTCCGCACAGTGGCAAGGGCAGCCTCGCTCATGGTGCTGACGTCCTCTCCGGCCAGGTCGTAGGTACCCGTGGTCGGGACGTCCAGGCAGCCCAGAATGTGCATGAGCGTCGACTTGCCCGAGCCGGAAGGCCCCATGATGGCAACGTATTCGCCGCGTGCAACGTCCAGGGAGACCCCGCGCAGGGCCTCAACCTCCACCGACCCGGTGGCGTACACCTTGCCGACGTCGCGAAGCCGAAGGATCGGCTCGGAGCCAGCACCGGGGAGGGACACCATGTCCATCAGTTGCCGCCGCCCACGCCGGCCGGGGGACCGTTGAAGCCGCCGCCGAAGCCTCCCGTACCGCCCCCGCCGAAGCCTCCCGTACCGCCGCCACCCTGCCGCGTCCGGTTGCCTCCGGTAGAGCTGTTGCCGCCGATCCTGAAGGTGGTACCGATCACCTTGTCGCCTGTCTTCACCCCGCTGAGGATCTGGGTGACAGGACCGTAGGTCGTGCCAACAGTCACCGGCGTGCTCACCTGCGCCCCGTTCTTCAGCTGATGCACCACGGTCTTGCCGTTCTCTGTGTGCAGTGCGTTGGTCGGCACGGTGAGAACGTTCTCCACCTGCTTGACGATGATGGACACTTCCGCCGCGCCACCGGCATACAGGCCCTTGGGACTACCGGTGACTGAAATGGTCACCGGGAAGCTGGCGCTGCCACTCGAGGACGAAGAGGCAACGATGCCGATGGACTTGACTGTGCCGAAGACCTTCGCGGCGCTGCCAGTGGGCGTGATCTCCGCCTGCAGACCCTTCGTGAGCTGGGGCAGGTCCTCGCTGCCGACGCTGGCCTCGACCACCCATGAGGTCGTTGAGATGACGACGATCTGGGCGGTTGAGGAAGACGAGGAAGATGAGGAAGCACCTGTAGCGCCGGAAGCACTGGATGTACTTGATGCACCACCGGTCTTGTCGCCCACCGCGAGGTTCACCTGAGCCACAGTTCCAGCAAGAGGTGACGTCATCCTGGCAGCGGCCAGGGCGCTCTGCGCATCCGTGAGCTTGCTCCGCGCGGCAGTGAGCTGTGCTTGGCTGGAGGCGATCTGCACCGCTGATGACGCGGCGTTCTGCTGAGCGGTCAGCTGGTCTTGGGTTGCCGTCACGTTTGCCTGGGCGAGAGACACGGCCGTCTGGAGACTCGCGGAGTCGACACTGGCGAGGACCGTGCCAGCTTTGACCTGATCACCTACCGCAACGGGAACCGAGGTGACTGTTCCGCTGACGGTAAAGGACAGGTCAGCCCTGTTGGCAGGCTGGATGGTCCCCGTGGCTGAGACGCTCTGACGGATCGTGCTCGTGGTCGCGCTGACCAGGGTCGGGGTGGCGGCGTCCGAGGAAGACGACTGCCTCACAGCCCAGGCCCCCACACCACCCACCACTACCAAAGCGACTGTCAGCCCGACGATCGTGGGCCGGCTGCCCTTGAAGATCGGTGCTCTAAGACGCACGGGCGTTCCTTTCGTTCGGCAGGGTTGGCCTCCTTGCCTGGCCGAATATTGGCAGCATCGGCTGGGACAATCGTGAAGAAAGGCTGTGAGCCGGCTGAGCGAGGTCCGACACCCGGTAAGCAGGCGGCAGGCGGCGACCGGCATACCGGTTCGTTAGCCTGCTGTGGTGAGTCAGTCCCCGCAGGACCCCGCCGAGCAGTCGCCCATCGCGTCGGTCGCCCGTGAAGGCGCCGATCCCCGCGCGGATCGGGTGGCGGTGGCCGTGCGCGCCTGGCAGCGGCATCTGGTGGACCTCGGAGGCCGCAACACACTTCTCTGGTACCGCGACCTGCCCTCCGGAACGCTCGACCTGACCAGCGCCCATCCCGGCGGTGTGGCCATGCTGCTGGCCGGACGGCCGACCAAGCTTTCCGATCTCGTGCGCGAGCCGACCGCTTTAGAGGAGGCTCGTCGGCGGGTTCGGACGATCCGCGCCAAGACCCTCGAGCTGCACGAAGAGCGCGGAATCACAGCCGGATTCCTTGCCGTTGGTATGGCGACCTGGCGGGTCCCGGGAGCGCCTCGCCCGCCGTGGGCGCCGGTGCTGCTGCGCTCGTGCGC
>DASVHT010000337.1:0-2229 GCA_036382455.1 Dermatophilaceae bacterium | reverse complement strand
GAAGACAGCCTCGAAGTCCGAGGGCTCCAAGGCCACCTCGAGCTCCTAGTACTACAGCCGCACTTATTTTGAGCCGGGTTCGGCGTGTCGCGGCGGATCCGGTGGGTGGTGTCGAGATCGTGTCGGGATGGTCAATGATCTGGGTGTGCGTGAGGTAGCGGCGTGGGCGGTTGGGTTGGCGGAGGTACATGCCAGGATCGCGCCGCGGTTCGCCCGCTCTGAGCCGCGGCAGCGGGTGGGCGAGTATGTGCGAGGGCTGCTGGCTCCGGTGGAGCGGAAGAACTCTTGGACGTTGGCCGAGCGGGCTGGGGAGGCCAGCCCGGATGGGATGCAGCGGCTGTTGATGTCGGCCTACTGGGATGCCGACCTGGTGCGTGATGACCTGCGCGACTACGTCGTGGAGCACCTGGGCGACCCCGAGGGCGTGTTGGTGGTCGATGAGACCGGGTTCTTGAAGAAGGGCACCAAGTCCGCCGGGGTCGCCCGGCAGTACTCGGGCACGGCGGGGCGGATCGAGAACGCTCAGGTTGGGGTGTTCCTGGCCTACGCGGCCGCGGCCGGGCGCACGTTCTTGGACCGGGAGCTGTACCTGCCCAAGGCGTGGACCGAAGACCGGGAACGTTGTGCCCAGGCCGGGATTGGTGATCAGGTGCAGTTCGCGACCAAGCCCGAGCTGGCGATGGTCATGCTCGCCCGGGCGATGGACGCGGGCGTCCCGGCCCGGTGGGTGAGCGGTGATGAGGTGTACGGCCAGCAGTCCAAGCTGCGCACCATGCTCCACGAGAGGGAGATGTCGTATGTGCTCGCGGTCCCGGTCAACCAGCGGGTGTTCCCCGCAGCCGGTGGCTTATCCGCCGAGCTGCGTGCCGACGCCCTGGCCGCCACCCTTCCGGCGCAGGCGTGGAAGCGGCTCTCTGCCGGTGCCGGGGCCAAGGGACCCCGGATCTACCACTGGGCCCGCGTGGTCATTCGCCCCGTGGATGAGGCGGGCAAGCGCCACTGGCTGCTGGTCCGGCGCGCCCTGTCCGACCCGAGCGACCTGGCGTACTACCTGTGCTTCGCCCGGGCAGGCACCCCGCTGCGCGAGCTGGTGCGGGTGGCCGGCGCCCGCTGGGCCATCGAGGAGTCCTTCCAAACCGCCAAGGGCGAGGTCGGCCTGGACCAGTACCAGGTCCGCCGCTACGACTCCTGGTATCGGCACATCACCTTGGCCATGCTGGCCCATGCGTTCCTGACCGTCACCCGTGCCGCCGCCGGCGCAAAAAGGGGGCTCCCCGACCAGCCGATGAGCTGATCCCGCTCACCCTCCCTGAGGTCAGACGCCTACTGGCGCAACTCATCTGGCACGTCACTCCCGACGTCGCCGCCGTCCTGGACTGGTCACGATGGCGACGACGACATCAAGCCCGCGCCCGCCGCTGTCACTACGCCTCCAGGGGCGCCTCACCATAAGTGCGGCTGTAGTACTAACGGGGCTTCGCCCCAGCCCGACGAGTCGTGTCGTGGTCGGCTCGGGTGTGGGAACTCCGGCCGGCGGGACTAGTCCCATGACCGGCGTGCCGGTCCGGGTATATAAACCGTCGTAACGGCTGGTTGGCCTGCTGGCCGCGTCCTGCGACCGGAGCCTGTCATGAATCTACCGCGCAGTGTTGCCGATGTCCTTGACGATCACGTGGTTTTCGAGGTCGATTGCATCGACCGGATGTACTGCAACGTCTACATGCCAGGGCTGCAGTACGCGGCTGGCCTGGTCTCCTACGTGCACCAGCAGTTGGGTCTGCCGATCGCTTCGACCGCGCCGTTGGCCAAGATCAGCGACCGGTTCAGCGCGGCAGTGCACCGCTTCGCCCGCGACCGCCGCGTGCCTTGTGTCAACTTCGTCAAGGGCCAGCGCAAGGACGACGTGATGCACGAGCACCTGGCCACCTTCACCGCGCCCGAGGGTGTGGTGTTCATCGGCCGGACGCAGGAGAAGACAGCGGTTTTCCGCACCGAGAGGCGTCTTAACGGCGAGGGCCGTTCCTACCCGTGGATCGTGAAGTCCACCGGGATGGTCAACCACTTCTACTTCTACTGCGTGGACGAGGACTTCGGCCCGTTCTTCATCAAGTTCTGCTCCTACTTTCCCTACAACGCCAAGCTGTGCATCAACGGCAACCACTGGGCCCAGCAGCAGGCAGCAAAGGCCGGGATCGGGTTCACCCCGCTGGACAACGCGTTCGCCACGGT
>DASVHT010000336.1:0-4323 GCA_036382455.1 Dermatophilaceae bacterium | reverse complement strand
GGTGAACCCGGCCAGGTGATCGTGCATCACGTCGTCCTTACGCTGGCCCCGGGCGAAGTCGACCCACGGCACGCCCTGGTCGACCGCGAAGCGGTGCACCGCCGCGCTGAACCGGTCGCTGATCTTGGCTATGGGTGCGGTCGAAGCGATCGGCAACCCCAGCTGCTGGTGGACGTACCCGACCAGACCAGCCGCGTACTGCAGCCCGGGGACGTAGACGTTGCAGTACATCCGGTCGATGCACTCAACCTCGAAAACCACATGATCGCCAAGGACATCGGCAACACTGCGAGGTACATTCATGATGGGCTCCGGTCGGAGATCAGGCGGCCAGCACCAACAGGCCAACTACTGCCAAAGCGCAGTCATACACCCGTCACGGCCCCGTCGTCACGGGTCATCCTGCCCGACCGGAGCCCCCACACCCGAGGTGACCACGGCACGACTCGTCGGGCTGGGGCGAAGCCCCGTTAGTGCTGGGCAATCACTCTGCGAGGTGCGTCATTCCGCCGCCAAGGACCGCACCTTCAAGACCGTCCGTCCGAATCTCAGAATCGCCAGCGGGACTGTTCCGATCCGCAGACGGCCGTCGTTGTGAATCACCGGGACCGTCCCGGCTGACGATCGCCAAACGACACCCCACCTCCAAGCAGCTTGCTCGTCCGTTGGGGCGCGATGTGATTCTCGGTGCCTGCCGCCAGCACCGTCTAGCAAACTGGACAATCTGGTGGTAGTCATGGCGTCGTTCTTCCCGGCGCCCCACGCTCCCGTCTACCGCGGTGGCGAGCCTGCCTGTGGTGGGTCGGTGTCGTAGGCGGGAAGGTCGAGCAGGTGGTCGACGGTCGTGAAGCGGTATCCCCGGCTGATGAGTCGATCGACGACGATCTTTACCGCGTCCACGGTGCTGGCGCGGTTGCCACCTCGCCCGTCGAAGCCGTCGTGGAAGATGAGGATGGATCCCGGCCTGGTCTTGGCCAGTGTGTGACGGGCGATCCGGTCCGCGGCGGGCTGGAACACCTCCAGGGGGTGGCAGAACTCTCCGGAGATGACCTGCAGCCGGTGTCTGCGGGAGATTCCCCAGAGCGCGGGGATGCGCAGCAGCCAAGGTGGCCGGTACAGCGCGGGCCGCAGTCCTAGGTCGGCGAACGCGTCTAGGCCCTGCTGCATGTCCGCGGCGAGTGTTCGTGGGCGTAGGTAGCGGCTGAACTGGTGAGCGTAGCCGTGGTGGCCGATCACGTGTCCGCTCGCTGCAAGGCGGGCGGTCACGTCCGGGTGGCGAACGACGGCGCGTCCGACTTGGAAGAACGTCGCCGTGACGCCTCGCTGGTCAAGGAAGTCCGCGATCTGTGAGGTGTAGGGCTCGTTGGGCCCGTCGTCGAAGGTCAAGGCGACAACTCGCTCCGTGCTGGCTGCTCGGTACGGGAACGGTCCCAGGACTTGGGAGTAGGGCGACATGACCAGCCAGTACGCGCCGCCAATGAGTCCACCGGCGCCGGCCGCGGCGAGACCGAGTCGGTGCACGGCGCGGGCCCGTGCACCGGTGCGGGATGTCATTGTGCGGCCAGATAAGTGACCACTCGGCCCACGGCGATGAGGATCGCGACACAGACGCTGGCGGCTGCCAAAGTGAGCACGATTCGCGTAAGCCGTTGGCCATAAGTCGCCGACCGCGACTCACGGCGAAACGCTGGCGCGGTCCCGACCAGCGGCCGGCCGAGCAGCCGGTTGAGGCCGTAGCCCAGCAGGTAGTAGTACAGGAAGGTCACCACCAGGTTGTAGGCGAGGCCCTGGCGGAGCCGGCGTGAGGACGTGAAGCAGGGATTGCCCAGATCGAAGGCGATTCTGCCGCGTGAGCGCAGGCGCCGCAGAAGGTCCAGCTCATCACCGCCCTGCGTCGCATTGGTGTCATAGCCAGTCCAGGCGCTCTTGCGGAAGGCGATATTGGTCGCGGTGACATAGACGACCCGGCCCGTGAGAAGGCTGATGACGTGCACAACGTGGAACAACAACCACACGAAAAGCCCACCCCACCACGGGGCGGCGAGGAAGCGACACGGCCCGGCCACCGCGACACAGTCGGGCGACGCGCTGAATGTCTGGTCGATGCGCGATAGCCAGCCCCGGTCGAAGGTCGTGTCGGCATCGGTGGAGACGATGATCTCACCGCGGGCCACCAGAGTGCCGGCCCGTCGTGCCCAGCACACTCCAGGGTGCTGTTCGCCGACCACGGTTGCGCCGTGCAAGCGGGCGATCTTAGCTGTCTGGTCGGTGCTGTTGTTGTCGATGACGATGACCTCATAGGTCCCGCTGAAGTCCTGACTGGCCAGAGACTGCAGACATTCGCCCAGGAATGCCGATTCGTTGTAGGCAGGCACGACCACGCTGAACCGCGGCCCGGCTCTGGCCCCGTCACTTCCGCCCACCATGCCTCCTCGATTGATGCTGCCGTTCTGCCAGGCAGTTTGGTGCCGCGGCTGGCTGGTGGTTTCTGCCGAAGGCGGGATAGCCGTGCTGGTGATTGTATGGGCTCCGGTAGGAACGATTCCATGAAGGGTTACACGGGGTTACCACATGAACAAGCGGCACTGAATCACCGTCACCCTGCCCGACCGACTGCATGCCGGATGGGCTGTTCGTAGACCTCCTCGACGACTCCTACGACCTCATCGTCACTGGGCTACCCGCGCGACAACGCCCAGTCCGCTGATCCCGGCCAAGGGCGGCGGCCGTCCAGTCCACCACTTCTACGCGGCGCGGGGCTGGCGGGGACCTGCCACCGCGCTGACCCGTCGGGCACTAGTCAAGGCGTACTGCGGACGACGACGGCGCCGTGTCCCTCCTCCCGGTAGCCGTCCCGTTGTCCCTGGATGGCTACCTCATCTGCGACCGGCGCAACGGCGATACCTGGTAACCGAGACCAATCGATCAGCTGCACCCATCAACTCGACTCGCGCCCGCACCCTGCGGCCCGCAGGCGGATCCGCTTGCAGGCTAGCGAGGTCCTGTCAGTCGGCGATCAACCCGAGGTGTAGACGCGTCGCTCAGCGTTCGCCTATTGGGAGTCACTCTCATGCTCGATGAGCGGACGTTGAGCTCCAGCGACTAGGCAGCGGGGCGGCGGCGGATGGTCTGACGACGGTTGTCGGCCACGATGAGGACGGCACGAAGCGCGTCAGTAGGCACTTTGACCTTCAGCCCTGCGCGTCCCGTGTAGGCGTTGATGCGGTCGGCCAGGTCGAGCCGAGCTTGTGCGTCGACCGCGACCTGCTGCCATTTCCAGGCTGCGGACGCGGGGGCAGACACGCGGGTCAGCGCCTCGCGCCGGGCGCGGATGGCGTGGTGGCGCGTATCTCCTAGGAGCGTGTCTTTGCCCTGAGGGCAACAGGCATGATCCATGCAGGTGAGCTCGGCTGCGAGGCGCTGGTTAGCCATAACAGCTTCGACTGAGCGCTTAGGCAGGCTCCGCCCCAGGGCGGATAGGTACACGGGACGCGCGCCGAACCCGGAGGGTGGCCGGCGATGCTGGCTCATCGAGGATGGGAGGTTGCAGCGCTCACGCCAGCCGATGCCGCACTCGTACCCGATCGCGCCGCCGGCGACTGCCGCCTCACCCAAAACGCCCTGCTGCCATGCGATGACGGGCGCGAGCTTCGAGAGGTGACGGATCGTGGCGATCATCGTGACCAGCCTGGCATCTGGGTGAACGCCCGCGTCGACCTTGGATGCCGCCAGGGCCACCTCTGCCGGCGCCACGCGCCTCAATGTCCCCATAAGTTGGCCAAGCCCTTGAGGCCAGTTCGAGCGGTCGAGCAGCCTCCACCCGAGAGCCACGACAGCGATGACGGGCAGGGCAAGCCGCTTTTCGCTCAGGTGCGTGGTCGAGGCCTTCCAAAGGGCTCGCTGAACCTGAACCCATCCGCCGTCTGTCTTTTCGATGTGCACGTACGGAAGGACGATCGCCGTCGCGCCTTGCTCGACCTGATAGTCGATCACGTTCGCGACCACCTGGGCGGCAACGCCCGGATTCATCAGATCAGCTGGAGTCATGATCTGAGCTCTCGCGAACGACAGGGATGCCCAGGCGTCGGCCGGGTGTTGGCAATCCTGCAGAAGGTGCGTTTGGGGGTCGATCAGGAAGGGGATGCCGGAAGCACGAGCAGCGTCACGGATGCGGGGCTGTGCGCGGGCCACATGGGCATCGACCACCACGCGGTTGGGCCGCCCGTCATCCCCTCGGAGCACGCGCTCGATCAGCGCGACGTCCTGCGCGCCCACACGTATGAGCAATTCAGCCATGGCTGCCTCCACTTGGTTACTGCACAT
>DASVHT010000335.1:0-4204 GCA_036382455.1 Dermatophilaceae bacterium | reverse complement strand
GTATGCTGATCCCCGCAACCCTGCCGGGGTGGTGGAATGGCAGACACGGAGCACTCAAAATGCTTTGCTCGAAAGGGCGTGCGGGTTCAAGTCCCGCCCTCGGCACTAAGACAAACAGCCTCTGACCTGCGAAGATACCGGTCGGAGGCTGTTTGCTGTTGCATCCCGGTCCACATCCCGTCCACACTAGCCGGATGGCAAGCCTGAGAAAGCGTGTGATGAAGAACGGCGCAGTGCGCTGGCAGGTGCGCTGGCGGCAAGACAGCAGGGGCATGTCCGAGACCTTCGTGAGCCAGTCCGGGGCCGTCAAGTTCCGCGGGCTGGTGGATGCGACTGGCCAGCGATACCCACAAGGCTGGGTGCCCGGCCGCGGCTTCAGCGTAACGCAGGGCGGACCTACCCTGGCGCAGTGGTTCGGCCGCGCTATCGACTCCCGGCCGCAGGCGAACAACCGGACCCGCTCAGACTACCGCCGGGACTTCGCTACCCACGTGCCGTCATGGCTGGGGAGTATGCCCATCGAGACGATCACCCGCGAGGACGTCGGGAAGTGGCTGACCGGGCTCCAGGCCACCCTGGCGCCCAAGACGGTCCACAACGTCCACGGCATGGTCAGTTCGGTGATGAAGGACGCGCAGACCGACGGGCTACTGACCCGCAACCCGTTCGCGGGCCGGTCCAAGTCCGTGCCGGTGCGCCATGAGGAGATGGTGTTCCTGACCCCTGCGGAGTTCGCCACCTTCCTAGCGTTCGTCAGTGAGCACTACCGGCCGCTGGTGAGGTTCCTGTTCGCGACCGGGCTGCGCTGGAGCGAGGCGACAGCACTGACCGCGGAGCATGTGGACCTGGGCGGGATGCGGCTGTTTGTGGTGACGGCGTGGAAGCGGCAGCCGGGAGGGGAGTCCCTGTCGCTGGACCCCAAGAGCACGAAGTCACGCCGCACGGTGACGCTGACCCCAAGACTGGCCGACATCCTGGCGTCAGCGACCTACAACAAAGTGGCTGGGGATCTGGTGTTCGTCAACAAGGCAGGACACCGAATCCAGTCGGGGACCTTCTACAACGCGGTCTGGGACCCGGCCCGCAAGAGGGCGGAAGCTGCAGGCTTCGGCAAGCATCCGCGGGTCCATGACCTAAGGCACAGCCACGCTGCCGTTCTGCTGTCTGGCGGCCAGCCTGTGCTGTCCGTTTCCCGGCGCCTGGGGCACGCCAGCGCTGCGATCACCAGCGACTTGTATGGTCACCTGCTCCCAGAGGTCGACGTAGCCCTGATGGGCCTGCTGGACGACGCTGGCCTGTAGGGACGGGCTCGGGTGCTGGCTGGGCGCGATGATGTCGCGGGCCTCGCTGATGGCTTTCGCTGTGTGCTTGCCCCTCGGTGTCGCTGGCCTTGGTCATAACCGGTGCCGCGGTTTCAGGGGACAGGCCGGTCAGGTGGTGGACGTGGCCTTCCTTGATCGGAACAGCTGTTCCGATCGGCAGGGCGGCAACCATCTCAGCGGCATCCATGATCTGCCGAGCGCGTAGATCAATAAACCCCCCCAGCGATCCTGACAGTAGTCCTCGAACGGCTTCTGGTCCTGGAGGAGGAGGCCCTTGTTTCGGATCGTCGCCAGGGCTTCACCGACCTCAATGAACGTCTTGAGCCTGCGCTCGATGATGGCCTCACATCGAGCGAGTTCGGTGTCGACCTGGGCGATGAGGGAGTTCATGAGGCGCCGCGCACCGGCACGAGGTCGTCCTGCAGGACTGTGGGCGCCACAGCGGATCGCGCGGCCATTGCGGTCAGGTCGGCTTCAGTGAACCGGTACTTGGAGCCGAGTTTGTGATGGGCGATCTTGCCGTCACGGCACTGTTTCCAGATCCAGTCGACGCTCATGCCGGTCATCGCGGCGACTTGCTGAGCGGAGACGGAGGTTATTGCGGTTGTGGTCATGTCGCGGTCTCGACTAACTGGAACGAGATCTAATCAAAGCGAGCATCACAGGATCAGCCCCATCTTGAAACTCTGCGGGCCGGTGCCCTGGTGCCTCCAGTACCGCAGCGTGGCAGCCGGGACCCGGATCATCTCGGCGACCTCACTGAGTGTCAGTATTTTCTCCATGATGCGTCTCCTGATGTAAGTCCCGGACTCGCCTGGAGGGCCGTTGTCCCGGCGCAGAGGCTTCGGTTGTGGTCCACAGTTCTCTCTAGTTGATAAGAAACACTCCGGGTACCCCGAGCTCGGGGATCCGCCCGGGGTGGCTGTGCTCGACCAGCCAGATCCGACGCTCGGCGCCGAGGCGCCGCATGAACGGGTCGGTCGTGGCCAGGGTGGATGGTGTCTCGACGACGGTGAGATTTCGCTCGGCCATGAGCACTCCTTTGCCATCGGTTCTGACCGGGGCCGGCACGTGCGGCTCCTACTCCTGTAAGCACGCCAGGTGGTCTCGGGCGGACACGCCGGGGTGAGATTCTTTTGTTCGTCAGGCCGTCATGGCCTCCTTCGGCGCCTGACGGTGCGTGGCGATGGTCCGGGCGATAGGCAGCAGCCGTCGACAATCGGTCGGGGGCGGGCCCGTTCGGGCGACGAGGTCTGTGGGCAGCAGGTGCTCGTCGCTGAGCTGGGGTCCAAGCCTTGCAGCGTCGTAGCGCGCGGAGGCTGACGTGAGCGCGTTCCGCGACGTCGGCGAAGGACTCGTGGTTCTTGCGAGTCATGAGGAGCTCCTTTGGTTGGTTGCGTCGCTGCCTACACTTCTGTAAGCACGGAACAGGCCTTGGGCTGGACATCGTCCGTGCAACTTTTTTCGTAGCTTCGTGTGACGACGTCAACGGGCGACCGGAGTGCCATTTTCAGCCCGGAACCGGCCGCCCGCAGGGGCGAACGGTGAACAACCAGGGCGTGGGGCAGGTGTTGAGCGCTCGGGTTTGTCTCATTGCCGGAACCCGTCATCCGCCGGTTTCTGGGGGCCATAGGGTGCTAGGACCCCGTGTCGGTAACCCGTAATGGGTTGCGGCTACGGGAGAATCAGGTATGTCGGAGCCGCAAGTCCCGCAGCAATCGGTGTTGATCGACGTGGAGCCGCTGTCGGCGGACTCGGTGCAGGCGAAAACGCCTGTGGATAAGACGTTCCGGCGTTATGACCAGGATCAGCCGATGCTGCTGGCTCCTGATCTTCGGGACTGGCTGGGTGCCAGTCATCCGGCGCGGTGGGTTGATGCCCTGGTCGAGGACGGTCTGGATCTGTCGGGGATCTACGCCGACTACACCGACGTGCGTGGTGGCCCGCCGTATGACCCGCGGCTGATGGTGAAGATTCTGATCTATGGCTACTCCCATGGGATCACGAGCTCGCGGGCGTTGGAGCGGCGTTGCCAGGACGACATCGCGTTCCGGTTCCTGACCGCCCAGGCCGCCCCGGACTTCGTGGTGATCAGCCGGTTCCGGGCCCGGCACGGGGCGGCGTTGAAGGAGTTGTTCACTCAGTCGTTGACGTTGTGTGCCCAGGCTGGGTTGGTGTCGTTGGGTCGGGTCGCGCTGGATGGGACGAAGGTGCGGGCCAGCGCGAGCCGGCACCGGGCGATGAGCTACGACCGGATGGTGCGGGCCGAAGGTGAGCTCGCCGCCGAGGTGGACGCGTTGCTGGCCGACGCGGAGCGGGTCGATGCGGCGGAGGACGCCGCGTATGGGCCGGAGTGCCGCGGTGATGAGCTTCCCGCCGAGCTGTCCCGCAGGGAGGGCCGGCTGGCGGCGATCCGCAAGGCGAAGGCCGCCCTGGAGGCTGAGCACGCCGCGAAGGCCCGCGCCGACGCGGAGCGGGCGGCAGCTGAGCAGGATCAGGACCCGGAGCAGGTGGTCGCCGCCGGTGACGCGGCCGAAGCCGCCGCCGTCGTCCCGGATCGGGCGCAGCGTTCGTTCACCGACCCTGACGCGCGGATCATGAAGACCTCCGACGGGTCATTCCACTACTGCTTCAACGGCCAGGCCATCGTGGATGAAAAGAGCCAGGTCGTCCTGGCCGCGGAGCTGGGCCAGTCCGGGGCCGACTCCCAGTCGCTGCCGGGAATGCTCACCCAGCTGGCCGACTCGTTGACTGCGGCAGGGATCAACGGCAGCCCACGCACGTTGCTGGCCGATGCCGGGTACTTCTCCGCTGAGAACATCGCCGCGGCCGCGGCCGCGGGGATCGACCCGCTGCTGGCAACCGGGCGCCTCAAACACGGC
>DASVHT010000334.1:0-16785 GCA_036382455.1 Dermatophilaceae bacterium | reverse complement strand
CAACAAGAAGGAGTTCCCGATGGACCACGTATCGCGCACCGCGGGTGCACGCGTCCTGAGTGTGGCTGTTGCTGCTCTCCTGCTTGGCGCCTGCAGTAGCACGAGTGACACCACCGCCACCCCCTCAGCAACGAGCAGCCCGAGCGCCGCGGCACCAGCGCCCGCGGGCACCACCGTCGACGTGACCGAGAAGGAGTTCTCGATCACCCTCTCCCAGACGAGCTTCACCGCGGGGGCCTACACGTTCAAGATCAACAACACGGGCTCGTTCCCCCACAACCTGGCCATCGAGGGTCCTGGGGTCGACAAGCAGAAGTCATCGACCTTCGGAGGTGGCCAGTCCGGCTCTCTCACCGTCACCCTGCAGAAGGGGTCGTACGAGCTGTCGTGCGCCGTGCCCGGTCACAAGGACAAGGGCATGGACATGAAGATCACGGTGACCTAAGGGCGTCGAGCCGTCGCCTGCGTCGCCATGGGCGGCGCAGGCGCACCAATGCGCGAGCGACCAGACACGCTTTCTCAGCGACCAGGCCGGCTATCCGATCAGCCTGGCGCCGCTCTCTGAGCGACCGCGAACCGCTTTCCAAGGGGCACCTCCCCTACGTAGAAGCGCGTCTGCTCTCTGCCGCGACAGCCACGATGGCGAGGACTGAGCTGCCCAGGATCACCGTGCCAACCAGTTCCCAACCGCCCTGGACCATGGCCCACCCCACGGGCAGGAGAACCACGAGCCAGACGACGGTGGCTGTGCGCGGCCAGCTCAAACCCCGCCACAGGCCTCGAGCCACGAACCCCAGACCGGCCGCGAACAGTGCAGTGAAGACGCTGAACATCACATGGCTGATGGTGCTCAGGCTGGCGCCTCGAGCGGCGGCAAGGGGGAAGGCCACGGCGAGGACGACACACCCGAAGGACTGCAGCCCGATGATCATGGCTGCGACCCGACCCGGCATACCCGCATGCCGTCGGGAAAGGGGCTCCGGGCTGCTCACAGCAGCACAGGCTATCTGCCCGCCAAAAAGATTCCAGCCGCACAAATCCCCCATTTCCGCAATCTTGTGACAAACTTCTCAAGGTCCACGGCAGAAAAACGCCGTAACCACTTGTCCGGACTTGATCGCGTCTGTGAGGCTTGGAACCCTGCAGCCAACGATGACGTTGGCCAAGTGCACGCTCATTCCGCGCCGCGGTCTCGAACGTGCGCTGACGGCGGCTCGTGAGGGCGATTCTCACGTGTTGACGCCGGCTCCAGCACCGCCGCTAATGACAGTGAACCGCTATGACTCTGACCAACACGCCGCCTGAGCTGACTGACCTGACACTCAATCCCGAGGCCATGATCCAAGGAGCAAAACCGTTATGACTTGGCGCAACCGCGCTGCCTGCCTGGACGAGGACCCGGAGCTGTTCTTCCCGATCGGGAACACCGGCCCTGCCCTTCTCCAGATCGAAGAGGCGAAGGCCGTATGTCGTCGCTGCGAGGTCATGGAGACCTGCCTGAAGTGGGCCATCGAGTCCGGTCAGGACGCCGGTGTCTGGGGCGGCCTGTCCGAGGACGAACGGCGCGCCCTCAAGCGCCGTAATGCCCGCGCCCGACGAGCCAGCTGAGTCACACCGCATCCTTGGCGGACTTGATCGGCCGAAGCCTCGCGACGAACCGCACCCTGGTACCGCTCGGCTCGGCGTTCTCCCAGGTGATTCGCCCACGCAGATCCGCAACCAGCGACGTCACGATCTGAGTACCCAGTCCTGGGCTCGCAGAGTCGAACCCCTCGGGCAGCCCTGACCCGTCATCGGTGACCGTCACCGTCAGGAGCTCGTCGTGCTCGTCGCGACTGCGCTCCGCGTGCACCATGACAGCTCCCCCAGTCCCGGACAACCCGTGCTCGATGGCGTTGTTCACCAGCTCGGTGACCACCATCGCCAGCGCGGTGGCGTCCTCGGCCCGCATGCGACCGAACGACCCGCTGCGTTCAGCCCTCACGGGCACGTCACGCGTGGCTACCTCGACCACTGCGGCCATCCCGCGGGCTGCGATCTCGTCGAAGTCCACCGTCTCGCCGAAGCCCTGGCTCAAGGTCTCGTGAACGAGCGCGATGGTGCCGACGCGGCGTACCGCCTCGTCAAGGGCAGCGCGCGCCTCGTTGTCCGGCAGGCGGCGCGACTGCATCCGTAGCAGTGCCGCCACCGTCTGCAGGTTGTTCTTGACGCGGTGGTGGATCTCGCGGATGGTCGCGTCCTTGGTGAGCAGCTCGCGCTCGCGCCGACGCAGCTCGCTGATGTCACGCAGGAGCAGGATCGCGCCAGTCCGCTGACCCCCCTCCATCAACGGGATGGCCCGAAGGGACACGCTCGCGCCACGAGACTCGACCTCGGCGCGCCACGGCGCCCGCCCCGTGACGACCAGCGCCAGGCTCTCATCCACAGGCGCTTCGCCCCGCAGGACCTCGGTGGTGATCTGGGCCAGCGACGCGCCGACCACGTCACCGACATGTCCGAGGCGATGGATGGCCGAGATGGCGTTCGGGCTGGCGTAGTTCACGGTCCCGTCGGCGTCGAGCCGGATCACGCCGTCGCCGACCCTGGGCGCCCCCCGCCGTTGGCCCGTGGGGGCGCCAGGGGTGGGGAACTCCCCCGCCGCGATCATTCTGGCGAGCGCGTCCGCGGTGGCCAGGTAGGTCAGCTCGAGCCGGCTGGGGGTGCGCAACGTTGCCAGGTTCGTATGCCGGGTGAGCACGGCCAGCGCACGTCCCTGGCACACGACGGGGATGACCTCCTCGCGGATCGGCATGTCGTCACGCCACTCGGGGTCGCGTTCTCGCACGATGCGAAGATCGCTGAACGCCTGGTCCATCAGCGGGCGACGCCCCTGCTCCAGGCGCTGGCCCACGATGTCGTCGAAGAACACCATGGGACCGGTGGTGGGTCGCACGTGGGCCACGGCGTACCACCCGCCCGCGGTCGCCGGAACCCACAGGACCAGGTCTGCGAAGCTGAGGTCCGAGAGCAGCTGCCAGTCGCCCAGAAGCAGGTGCAGCCACTCGACATCGGCGGCCCGCAGATCGGTCTGCTCGCGCAGCACGTCGTTCAGGGTCGCCACAGCGCCGAGCCTAGTGCCGCCCCAGCCCGCGATGCCGCCATCCCGACACCGTTCGGACACGTGCGCGGCACCGTCTCGGGCAAGTCAAAGCCGCAAGACGGTGCACTGCGGTGTCCAGTCGGTCAGGTGGCGGCGAACCCCGGCCGGCCGGTCGGTCAGGTGGTCGCCGACCCGCTGCGGATGACCCCACGCAAAGTACGCAGCGCCACCGAGACGGCCGCGATGCCGGGGTTGTCGAGACGCTCGAGACCGGAGAGCGACACCTTGGACCGGGCGAGGGACTCGGCGTTGGCTTCGGACCAGGCGGTGATGCGGTCGTTGGGAGTCATGCCGGCCTTCGTCGTGTCGAGGACCGACTTGGTGAGGGACTCGAGAACGGCATACAGGTCGTCGCGCAGGGCACCGCGGGCCAGGGCATCCCAACGGTCGTCGCGCGGCAGGTTGGTCACCCGGTTGAGCATGGAGTCGATGCCGAACTGCTCCGAGGTGGCGAAGTAGACCGGCGCGACCTCGGCCGGCGGACTCTGGGTCTCGACACTGATCTCGACGACGCCCAGCAGCGAGAACTGGTCCAGCAGGCTCGCCGCCCGAAGGGCCATGCCCCTGGGCGCGCCCAGGTCTTCGAGCTCCTTGGCGCGGCGTTCGAGGCGTGTGCGTTCGGCCCCCTTCAGCAAGGTTGGCATCTTCGGCCCGAGCTCGGCGACCACCGCGCCGAAGCGCTCCACCTCTGCGGCGACGTCCAGGGTGGACGGACGGTTCTGCAGGAACCAGCGCACCGCCCTGTCGGTCAGCCGGCGGAACTCGAGATACAGCATCGTCTGCGTCTCGGTGGACACGACGTTGTCGAGCTCCTCGATGCTGGCCAGGAAGCCGACCATGTTGAAGACCTCGCGGCATACGACGAAGGCCCGGGTCACCTGTGCCGGCGTGGCCCCCGTCTCCTCGGTGGCCCGGAAGGCGAACGTGATGCCGCCGCGGTTGACCATCGAGTTGACCACCCCGTTGGTGATGATCTCGCGGTGCAGCGGGTGGCCGGCCAGCTTGTCCTGGTACTTCTCCCTGATCGGATTGGGGAAGTACTTGGTGAGGGTGGCCTGGAACCACGGCTCATCGGGCAGCGAGCTGGACAGCAGGTCCTTCTTGAGCGCCAGCTTGGCGTAGGCCGAAAGCACCGAGAACTCCGGGCTCTTCAGACCCAGACCGGCCTCATGCCGACGGTCGATCTCGATATCGTTGGGCAGGTACTCCAGGGCACGGTCGAGGTCCCCGCGCTCCTCCAGGGCGTGGATGAGGCGATGGTGCACCGGCAGCAGCAGGTGCTCCTGGGCTCGGGCGTTGCCGAGCAGGACGTTCTGCTCGTAGTTGTCGCGCAGGACCTGGCGGGCGATGTCATCGGTCATCGATGCCAGCAACGTGTTGCGTTGCCCCAACGTCATCTCGCCCTCGCGGGTCAGGGCCGTCAGAAGGATCTTGATGTTGACCTCGTGGTCGGAGGTGTCCACGCCTGCGGAGTTGTCGATGGCATCGGTGTTGATGTGTACGCCCGTCAGGGATGCCTCGATGCGTCCGAGCTGGGTGCAGCCGAGGTTGCCGCCCTCGCCGACGACGGTGGCGCGCAACGCCCTTCCGTCGACACGGACGGCGTCGTTGGCGCGGTCTCCGACCTCGGCGTTGACCTCCGAGGACGCCTTGACATAGGTGCCGATCCCGCCCTGCCAGAGCAGGTCGACCGGCGCCAGCAGGATCGCCTTCATCAGCTCGGCGGGCGTCATCGACGTGGTGCCCTTGGGCAGGCCGAGAGCCAGGGTGACCTGATCGCTGATCTGCACCGACTTGGCCGACCTCGGTATGACGGCCCCGCCCTCGCTGATCAGGTCCCTGTCGTAGTCCGCCCACGAGGACCGTGGCAGCGCGAAGAGCCGCTCGCGCTCCTTGAAGGACGTGGCCGCGACCGGGTTGGGGTCCAGGAAGATGTGCCTGTGGTCGAACGCGGCGACCAGGGCGATGTGCTCGGAGAGGAGCATGCCGTTGCCGAAGACGTCGCCACTCATGTCACCGACGCCGGCCACGGTGAAGTCGGTCGTCTGGATGTCCATGTCTATCTCGCGGAAGTGTCGCTTGACCGACTCCCACGCTCCGCGGGCCGTGATGCCCATGACCTTGTGGTCGTATCCCGCCGATCCTCCCGAAGCGAACGCGTCGTCGAGCCAGTACCCATAGGACTGGGCGACCTCGTTGGCGATGTCGGAGAAGGTTGCCGTGCCCTTGTCCGCGGCGACGACGAGGTAGGGATCGTCTCCGTCGTGACGCACGACCGTCGGTGGCGCGACCACCTCGGTGCCGACGAGGTTGTCGGTGATGTCCAGCAGCCCCGATATGAACAGCTGGTAGGACGCGATGCCCTCCGCCAGCCAGGCCTCGCGGTCGAGCGCCGGGTCGGGCAGGGCCTTGGCGAAGAATCCCCCCTTGGAGCCGGTCGGCACGATGACGGCGTTCTTGACCATCTGGGCCTTGACCAGCCCGAGGACCTCGGTGCGGAAGTCCTCACGACGGTCGCTCCATCGAATCCCGCCGCGGGCCACCTTGCCGAAGCGCAGATGCACGCCCTCGAAGCGGGGGCTGTAGACCCAGATCTCGAACATCGGCCGCGGCGCCGGCAGGTCGGGCACCTTCAGCGGGTCGAGCTTGAAGGAGACATACGGCTTGTATGCCGCGTCGCCGGCTGAGGCGGCTGATGCCGGGTCGGATCCGGTCCCCACCCGCTGGTAGTAGTTGGTGCGCTGCATGGCCTGGATGATGCCCAGGAAGGCTCGGATGATCCGGTCTCGATCGAGGCTGGCGACGTTCTCCAGGGAGCTGGTGATCGCGGCGACGATCCGGGCCTCGGCGGCTTCGCGTGACTCCCCAATCGTGCCCGCTCCACCGGTTGGTGCTCCGGGGTAGGCGGGGTCGAACCGCGTCTCGAACAGCGAAACCAGCTGTGCCGCAAGGGAGACGTTCGACACCAGCGCAGCCTCGACATACTCCTTGCTGAAGGTCGACCCGGTCTGACGCAGGTACCTGGCCACGGCCCGAAGGATGACGACCTGACGCCAGGTGAGCTCACCGCCAAGGACCAGAGCGTTGAAACCGTCGCTCTCGGCGCGGCCCTGCCAGACCGCGAAGAACGCGTCCTGGAACAGCTCCCGAAGACCCTCGCCTCCGCTCCCCACCCAGGTATTGGGACCCGCGCCCCGCAGGCCGAAGTCGTAGACGTGCGCGGTGACGCCGTCGGCGCGGGCGATCTGATACGGACGCTCGTCGACGACCTCGACCCCGAAGTGGGTGAACACCGGCAGGACAGCGGTCAGCGAGAGCGGGCCGCGCCGATACAGCTTGAACCGACGTTCGGCCGAGGGGTGGCCGGGCTCCTGGTAGAGGTTCACCCGGATGGCTTCGTCGCTGCCGAGGGCCTCGATATGGCGGATGTCGAAGACGCCGACCCGCGGGCCGAAGTCCTCCTTGTACGACTGCGGGAACGCGCTGCCGTAGAGCCCGATGAGGCGAGCCCCCTCCTCCTCACCATGTTCGCTGCAGGCGACCTCGCTGAAGTCCTCTTCCCAGGTGCGGGTGGCATCGATGAGACGCTGCTGCAGATCCTGCTCGTCGACAGCCGGGACCACCTCACCGGGAGCGACCCTCACCACGAAGTGCAGGCGGGCCAGCACCGACTCCGACACCCGCGTCGTGTAGTCCACGCTGAAGCCGTGGAAGGCGTTGCGCAAGATCGCCTCCATCTTCAGACGGACGGCAGTGGTGTAACGGTCACGGGGTATGAAGATCAGACAGGACATGAACCGGCCGTACTCGTCCTGGCGCAGGAACAGGTGGCTCTTGCGACGCTCCTGCAGATGCAGCACCGAGGTGGCGATCTCGTAGAGGTCCTCCGCGCTGGTCTGGAAGAGCTCATCGCGGGGATAGGTCTCGAGCACCTCGAGCAGGTCCTTGCCCGAGTGGCTGATGGGGGTGTATCCGCTCTTGGAAAGAACCTCGTGAACCTTGGTGTCGATGATCGGAACGCGCAGCACCGACTCGGTGTAGGCGCTCGAGGTGAACAGCCCGAGGAAGCGCTTCTCGCCCGTGACCTCCCCATCGGCGTTGAACACCTTGATCCCGACGTAGTCCAGATAGGTCGAACGGTGCACCGTCGCCCGCGAGTTGGCCTTGGTGATGATCAGCAGGTGCGGCTCGCGCGCCTTGGCCCGTGCCGCGGAGTTGAGCCGTCCGAAGCTCCCGGAGCGGGGCTGGTCGTAGCGCAGGAGACCTAGGCCGGTGCCCGAGCTGGCGTGCAGCACGTCCTCTTCGCCCTCGCGATCCAGGGAGTACTCGCTGTAGCCCAGGAAGGTGAAGTGCTCGTCGGCCAGCCACAGGAGCAGGCGCCGGGCGTGGGCGATCTCCGCCGGGTCAACCCCTTGTGGCGGGTCGGTCTCGAGACCAGCGGCGATCTGCCGGCACTCGTGCTGCATCTTGGGCCAGTCCTCAACCGACTCGCGCACATCAGAGAGGACGCGGACGAGGCTCTTGGCGATGGCCTCCCGGTCGGCTTCGCTCGACACGCGGTCGATCTCGACATGCATCCAGGACTCGACCCCGGCGCCGAACTCAGCGCCTAGCCCGGCGCCAGCCATCTCATCGACGTCGAGGATCTCCTGCAGCGCGCCCGCCGCATCACGACGAACGACGAGCTGAGGGTGGATGACCAGATGGAAGGGGCGTTCCTGACGCGACAGCTCGGCGGTGACCGAGTCGACAAGAAAAGGCATGTCATCGGTGACGATCTCGATGACCGTCTGGCCGCATGACCAGCCCTGCTCCTCGATCGTCGGGGTGAAGACCTGGACGTTGGCCGTGCCCACCGGGCGGTTCGCGGCCAGCTCCCTGTGGGACATGGCGGCCCCGAAGATGTCCTCGGCGCCGCGTGTCAGGAGGTCCTCGGTGGCGACGTGCCGGTAGTAGCGGCGCAGGAAGGGCTCGAGACGCTCGCCACCTGCCTTCTCGGCCAGCTCCGCAGCCGAGTGGATGACCTGGGAACGGGCCCGTTCAAGCGACTCAGACATGTCTGAAATCCTTACGAGGGTGTGGCGTGATGCACGCCGTTGTGCACCCTCGCCGAGCCTATCGCTGTGCGGCTGACGTGGGCGTGTGGGTGGTATGGGCCACCGTGTCCTGTTCTCGTGTGCGTAACTCACAGGCCCTCTGCCCCACGGCAATATGCTGTCAGCCATGCCCGCCGATGACCATGTCGACCTGACCTTGCTCGACGCCGTCTCGACGCGGCTGGCCAGGTCGAGCACTGCGGCACTGGACGCATCCCACGAGCTGCTTGCCCACTACGCCGACACCGGCGACGCGTCCACCCAACGCGCGGTCGACATCCTCCTCGACCGTGCCGCTGACGCACTTCGAGCTCTTTCCGATTCCCTGGCCGTTACCTCACGCCGGCTGCAGGCGGCGGCCGTTGGTGCGCCGGCATCGCAGCTTGTCGCCGGCGATGTGCCCTTGCCGCCCGTGCCTCCCGTACCTCCGACCGGTCGCAGGCGCGGCCACCTCGCATGAGCGGGCCCGTTGTTGAAGGCGACCAGGTCTCGTGCTCCCGGGTCGGCGGGGCCATGCGCCGCGAGTCCTCGCGGTTGCGCCAACACGCTCAGTCGCTGAACGGCGCACTCGCTGAGCTCGCCGGGTGGACCGGGCCTGAGGCCGACGCCGCACGGGCAGCCATCGTCGACGCGCTTCGGGCGCTCAGAGCCACCGTCGACGATCTGGACGAGGCTGGAGCAGCCCTGCAGCGCTACGCGACCGACCTCGCCGAGGCGCACGAGCTGGGCCGTCGAGCCGAGGTGCGCGTCCAGGAGGCCGGTCTGCTCATGGACGGGACCAGGGTTGTCGAGCCCTGGGGCCCGGCCGACTCGCAGGAGGCCGAGATGCGGCGGGCTCAGCTGCCAGCGGTCCAGGCCAGGGTCGACCTCGCCACCGCCTGTGCCGGTCGCGCCCGAGGCAGGCTGGGGCGCGAGATGACGCGGCTTGCGCAGTGCTTCTCGGACCCCTCCCGAGGTTCATCAGACCCCTCCCGAGGTTCGTCAGACCCCTCCCGGGCCACTGACCCGGCCCGGATCGCACCCCTGCCCCCTCTCTGATTCCGACCTGCCGGGCGATTCACGTAGATTGTGTCGATGAAGATCAGCGCCACGTTCGACTACGCCGCCACCACGCGCCAGGTCTTCGCGATGCTCGCGGACGAGGACTTCCAGATCCGCAAATGCCTGGCCACCGGCGCCCTGAGCCACTCGGTGTCCATCAGCGCGCACGGGGACCGCACCCTGATCGTCAGCCTGCGCCATCTGCCGACCGAAAGATTCCCGGACTTCGTCAGAAACCTCGTCGGCGCCACCCTGGCTGTTACCGAGACCCAGGACTGGGGCCCTCCCGGATCGGATGGCACCCGGCAGGGCAGGCTCACCGTCGACCTCGCTGGCGCGCCGGTCGATGTGGCCGGAACCCTGTCGCTGGCTCCGGCCGGCCGGGGCTCCGTCGAGTCCGTCGACGGTGACCTCAGGGCCCGGATCCTGTTGATCGGCAGCAAGATCGAGAAGGCCGCAGCACCGGCCATCGAGTCCGCGATCAGTGCAGAACGAAAGACGGGGCATGCCTGGCTGCGAACCACGAGGTGAGTGCCCGCTTGCTCAGCTCAGGCCGGTTTTTTCTCACCTCAGGCCGGCTTGCTCAACTCAGGCCGGTTTTTGCTCACGTCAAGCCCCCTTGCTCAACTCAGGCCGGTTCCTGGCCCCAGAATCGGGCTTGCGAGCGGCCTGAACTGAGCAAGGGTCGCTCGATCGGCTTTGTTCAGCCCATATGCGGGTACTCGTGGACCTTCGGCGCCACGAACGTCTCTTTGATCGAGCGCGCGCTGGTCCATCGCATCAAGTTCAGCGGCGAACCGGCCTTGTCGTTGGTGCCCGACGCGCGGCCCCCGCCGAACGGCTGTTGGCCTACCACGGCGCCTGTGGGCTTGTCGTTGATGTAGAAGTTGCCGGCCGCAAACCGCAGCCGCTCCTGCGCGTCGGCGATGACAGCGCGGTCCGTTGCCATGATCGACCCGGTCAGCGCATATGGGGCCACGGACTCCATCTGGTCGAGCACCTTGTCATACTTGCTGTCGGCGTAGACATGAACGGCCAGAATCGGCCCGAAGTACTCGATGCTGAACGCCTCGTCCTCCGGGTCGTCGATCTCCAGGATGGTCGGGCGGATGAAATAGCCGACCGAGTCGTCATACGTGCCACCGGCGACGACCTTGACGCCCTTGGTGGCGTGGGCCTTGTCGATGACGTCACGGTGCTTGGCGAACGCACGCTCGTCGATGACGGCACCCATGAAGTTGGACAGGTCCGAGACGTCGCCCTGGCCCAGGTCATTGGTCATCCGGACCAGTTCGGGCTTGATGACCTTCCACAGGCTGCGCGGCACATAGGCCCGTGAAGCTGCGGAACACTTCTGACCCTGATACTCGAACGCGCCGCGAATCATAGCCGTCCGCAACACATCCGGGTCGGCAGAGGGGTGAGCCAGGATGAAGTCCTTACCGCCCGTCTCACCGACCAGCCGGGGGTAGGTCTTGTACGTCTTCAGGTTCGCACCGACCTGCTGCCAGAGCGACTGAAAGAGCGCGGTCGAGCCGGTGAAGTGGATGCCGGCCAGTTCCGGAGAGCTCAGCACCACCGAGGAGACGTTGACGCCGTGGCCGGTCACCATGTTGATGACCCCGGGCGGCATTCCGGCCTCTTCGAGCAGCTCCATGGTCAGATGCGCTGCGAGCTGCTGGCTCGACGACGGCTTCCAGACCACGGTGTTGCCCATGAGCGCGGGGGCGGTGGGCAGGTTGCCGGCGATAGCGGTGAAGTTGAAGGGCGTGATCGCGTAGACGAAGCCCTCCAGCGGGCGGTAGTCGACACGGTTCCAGATGCCCCGGGAGTTCGCCGGAGGCTGGTCGGCCATGATCTGGCGCGCGAAGTGGACGTTGAAGCGCCAGAAGTCGATCAACTCGCAGGCCCCGTCGATCTCGGCCTGGAAGCAGGTCTTGGACTGACCCAGCATCGTCGCGGCGACAATCCGTGCCCGCCATGGCCCGGCGAGCAGGTCGGCCGCCTTGAGCAGGATGGCTGCGCGGTCGTCGAAGGACAGGGCACGCCAGGCAGGCGCCGCAGCGGTGGCCGCCGCGACCGCGGCCTCGGCATCGGCCACCGTGGCCTCGCGCATGGTCCCGAGGACCAGCTTGTGGGCGTGAGGCTGGCGGACGTCGATCTTCTTGCCGGTGCCGGTGACCCGCTTGCCGCCGATTGTGTGGGGCAGCTCGATGCGACTGCCTGCCAGCTCGGCGAGAGCCACCTCCAGCCCAGCGCGTTCGGGGCTCCCCGGCGCGTAGTCAAGAACCGGCTCGTTGAGGGGGGCGGGAACTCGGGTCACAGAATCCATGCGTCGAACATCTCCTGGATTGTCGGCTGGGGTCGCCGACCATCGTGCCACGCCTCACAGGATGGCGAGTATGGCGGGAAGCTCCGTGACGTCGTACCACAGCAGCTCGTCGTCCTCGTCGCTGTTGTCACCGTCCACGTGGAAGGAGGCAATCCGATTGAGCGCAATGGATTCCGTGACGGAGACTGCCGACTCGTCGATTGAGCTGCCGGGCGCGGCCGGGCCCACGACGTCCGCCGGCACGTCGGCAGCAGCCACGAGGCGGCGACTCTCGCCCGGTGTCAGCCGGGCGGCCGAGCTCCGGGTGGCATCGCTCAGCGCGGTGTACTCCCACTGGTCCCGACCTGCGCCAGGGGCCGACGCCCGCACGGCCGCAGTGACGGCGTGGGCGAGGAACGGCGCTCCCGCAAGAACGCGATCCGCGTCAAGGCTGCGTAGCCCGGAAGCGTTGAGGGGTATGTAGATCCGGGTCGAGGTCATCCGACATCCTTGAAGTCGTCGCCACTCGGAAGAGGAGCGGGGTCGCGTAGGGCCAGGGCAGAGGTGCGAAGCGAGGTCTGGATCACCGCTAGCCGCCGGGACACGTCCATGAGGTTGCCACCAATGGCCTCGAGGTCTTCGGGGCCCGGGCCAAGCACGGTGACCTGGGTGCCATGGCGATGAACCAGTTCGACCTCCCGGACGACCTTGCGGGTCACCCGGTTGCGCCATTGCCGCTCCAGGCGGGTCGCCCACTGGGTGGGTGAGTCTGCGTCGAAGCTGACCTGCGGGGCCAGCACGAAGACCTCGTCCAGGCCTTCACCCGCGAGCAGGTCGAGGTTGGTCGAGGACCACGCGCCCCCGTCGATGAAGCGGTGCTCTCCGATCACCACGGGTTGGTACCACCCGGGAATCGCGCATGAAGCCATCACCGCTTCGGCCAGTGCGGCCCGTGGCGCGCCAGGCCTCCCGAAGGGGACACGCTCGCCGGCGTCGTAGTCGAGGGCCACGACGGTCAGGCCGTCCCGGGCGACCCAGCCCTCCGGAACCACATGGGCGACCAGGGCTCCGACCGCGCCGATGGTGCCCCGACCCACCGGGAGCAGTGCGGACAGGAGGGCCGTTGGAGGCAGGAGATGCAGCTGACGAGCGTTGCGGATCAACAGCTCTCGCGAGCCGAGCCCAGCACGTGGGCGCATCGGTCGTTCGCCGCCGGTGGCGGTCTCGTAGTCGAAATGGAACCCGGCCAAGGGGCCATGTTCGAGCGTGAGCCCGCTCTGATGCTTGACCAGGTCGCCGACGCTGACACCTGCGCCCAGCAGGGCGGCCAAGACCGACCCCGCGGACGTGCCGACGTAGGCGTCGAAGTCACGCAGATCGACCCCGACCTCGTCCTGAAGGGCCTGGAGGGCACCGACCATCCAGGCGGCGCCGAGGGAGCCGCCGCCGCCGAGAACCAGTCCCCGCCGGGTTGCCTTGGTCATCTGCCCGCGCGCCGGTTCGCGCGCCTGCTCGCCGCACTAACCTCGACCAGCTCGGCCAGCGAGTCGATCAGACAATGCCCCAGCACGTCCAGGTCGGGCATGGCGCCGCGGTCCCCGTTGAGCCCGAAGTAGACACCGCCGTCGTAGGACGTCAGGCCGATCGACACCGCCTGCCCGCGCGCCAGCGGGATCACCGGGTAGGTGGAGACCATGAGGGCATCACGGACATAGAGGGGCTGCTGCGGACCGGGAACATTGGTGATGACCACATTGAAGAAACGTCGGGACATCGCACTGCCCAGCCGCGCACCCAGGGAATGCAACGTCGGTGGCGCGAATCCGGCCAGCCCCGCAAGGGATTCGGCCCCTATGGCCTGGCCGCCCTCCATCTGCTGACGCATCGCAAACGCGATCTGGTGCAGTCGCATCGACGCGCTCGGCTCCCCCACGGGCAGATCCACGAAGCAGGCAGTGACCCGGTTGCCGAGCCTGGCAGTGTCGTCGCTGTCATAGACGCTGACAGGGACCATGGCACGAACCGTTGTCGCGCTCTGGACAGGCTCACCACGAGTGAGCAGCCAGGCCCGCAGGGCTCCTGAGATCGTTGCCAGCACAACGTCATTGATCGTCACGTCATCTGCATGGTTGCCCCGCACGAGGCGTTTGCGCACCGTGCGGAAGTCTGCGAGATCTGTGCCGACCATGATGTAGCGCCGCGCCGCGCCGATCTCGGCGTTGAGAGGGCTGACTGGGGCCGGGCGGGCCGCCGTTCGCGCGACCGTCGAGACGACATCGCCAACGGCCGAGAAAACCCGGCCCCCGATGGACTTCACGTCCTCGACCCCGCCACGCACGTTGTCGGCGATCCGGCTGGGACGGCGTACAGCATCCAGCAGGGCCGAGGTGACGAGCTCGATATCGCTGGGCTCACGGGCCGGACGCCATGTTTCGGTCGTTGTCCCCTCGCGGTCGGGCTCGCCGTTGACGATCATGTGGGCGATGTCGAGCGCGTGTATGCCGTCCACGAGGGCCTGGTGGGACTTGGTCACGATCGCGAAGCGGCCCTCGGCAAGCCCTTCGATCAGGTAGACCTCCCACAGCGGGCGCCGGCGGTCCAGGGGCCGGGACTGGATGCGGGCGACGAACTCCTCGAGCTGGGCGTCATCGCCAGGGTTTGGCAACGCCGAACGGCGTACGTGGTAGGCCACGTCGAACTGTTCGTCGTCCACCCAGACGGGGTTGGCAAGGCGACCCGGGACCTCGCGGACGCGCTGCCGGAAACGCGGGACAAGGTCGATCCTGTTATGGATCAACGAAACCAGGCGGTCGTAGTCGAACCCCTCGTCCGGTGGCTGGAAAACCATGACCGAGCCCACATGCATGGGTGTCGTCGACTCCTCCATGTAGAGGAAGGACGCGTCAAGGGAGGTCAGCCGGTCGGACACAACCTCATCGTGTCAGACCATGCATCAGACCCGATGTCAGTGCCGCCGTACGTCAGTGCCGCCGTACATCAGTGCCGCCGTACGTCAGTGCCGGCGGTGGATCCAGCCGGCGCCGGGGAACAGCGCCTCGAGCTCGCTTGCCGTCTCGTCGAAGGTCCGGTGCACGATGCCGGCAAGACCAGCCTTCGCCGCAGCCGCAACGTTGTGCGCCATATCGTCGATGAAGACGCATTCACCTGCCGGCAGCCCCATGCGATCGAGGGTGAGCTCGAAGATCTCGCGCTCAGGCTTTCGCATGCCGACCTCGCCGGAGATGACGACCACGTCGAACATGTCCAGCCAGTCGCTGCGGTCGTAGTCGTGGCCCCAAGAGTTCGACAACAGCCCCGTGCGCACCCCTGCTGCGTGGGCACGGGTGACGAGCGAGGTCATGGAGTCCTCGTAGATTGCCAGGTCGGCGAACATGGTGCTGACCAGACCCTGTGCCTCGACGGCCGAGCCTTCGTGCGCCAGCGCCGAGGACAGCATGTGCTCGAAGTCCTCGACGGCGATTTCGCCGCGCTCGAGCTGGTGGACGGGAGACATCTCGCCCGGCAAGGGCTCGATCCAACGGCCGAGGACCGCGCCATAGTGATCGCGTTCCACGCCAGTTGCCTTGAGCCAGCTCCCGATCGCCATGTGGATCGGCATGGTGAGGACGCCGCCCCAGTCCACGATCAGTCCTCGCATCATGCGCCCTTACGTCGACGGCCGGTGTGTGGTGCGGATACGCCGCAGATCTCACTGGCGAGCGCAACCAGAGTCTTGCGCACATCGGAGTCCGGCGCAGCCTCGGCCAGCGACTGTCCGGCCAGGATCGCGCCATCCAGGCTGGCCGGGTCGTCCGGGATGAACCTCAGGTCGTCGATCCCGGCGAAGCGGGTGAGCGCATCGCGGATGCGTGACTCCGGCCGCGGGCCGACAGCTGACGACCTCACCCTGTTGATGACGACCATTGGCGAAGGACTCGCGACGGTGCCCAGCTCCTGTAGCCCTCGAACGAGACGCTGCAACCCGATCGGGTCGCCGGCCCCGACGGCCAGGACCTGGTCGGCGACGGCGAGGGACGTGAGGGTGGCGGCGTTGCGCCGGGGCGCAAGCGTGTCGTAGCTGAGCTCCTCGTCGTCCTCGAGGCTGAACCCGCAGTCGATGACGGTGAAGGCCGCAAGTCGTCGCGTGAGGGTCAGCACGTGTTCAAGGGCGGCGGCGCGCAGCTCGGGCCACCTCTCCGCCTTGGGGATGCCCGTGAGGACCCGCAGACCGGGGGAGACCTCTGGCGCCAGACGTGCCAGGGCCACAAGGTCGAGGTTGCCCTGGTCTGCCGAGCGCGTAGCCGCAGCCAGACCAGGTGCCTCGTCGAGCAAGGAGAGCGACTGCGCGATGCAGCCACCGTAGGTGTCCGCGTCGACCAGCACCGTGGGCCGGCCCAGGCGCGCGAGCTCGCTGGCCAGGTTGAGGGCGACCGTGGTTCGCCCGGGAGCCCCCGCGGGGCCCCACACCGCGATGATGACGCCGAGCCGCCCATCGGCGTCCACACCGGACCGTCCATCGGGGTCCACGCCGGACCATCCATCGGGGTCCACGCCGAGCCGCCCATCGGGGTCCACGCCGGACTGGTCGGGAACGCCGGTGCGCAAGCCACTGCCGTCCACGGAGTCCCGCAGGCCAGCGGGCAGGACGGTATCGCCTGCCTCCAGGCCGTGCGCGAACCAGCTCGACTCAGGCCCTGACTGCGCCGGTGGGTCGTTCAGTCCGTCCAGCGCGCCCTGGAGGACCTCGGCGCTGGCATCCGCCGAGATGATCGTGGCGACCCCCAGCTGACGCAGATGCCGTTGCGCCGCCTCGTCGCCGGGCGGATAGATCCCGACCACGGTCACCGAGCACTCCCGCAGATGGTCCAGCGCGGTGCGATCCAGGGAACGCAGGTCCGCCGAGACCATGGCGACCTCGGCCAGGCCTGACCCGGCAACGGCCAGCAGATCTGCCAGGTCGGGGCACCGCCGTGCGATCTGGGCGTTCGTGCCTCGCTCCAGGGTCGTGACCAGGACGCTCTCCCAGCGATCCGAGACCGCGGTGACGACGGACCGGCTCACGCGCCCGCCTTGGTGGGTGACCCCGGCACCGGAACCAGGGTGATCCTTGCGCCCTGGTCGATGGCCGCGATGAGTGCCTGGACGCTGGCGTCAGGGACCATGACCTGTACGGCGGTCGTGCCCGAAGCCGCACCCAG
>DASVHT010000333.1:0-4899 GCA_036382455.1 Dermatophilaceae bacterium | reverse complement strand
ATCAGACATCGACGAACTTCTCTCCCAGCTCGATACGGACCCCGCGAGCCCAGTCCGGGGCGGCCATGGGCTTCTTGCCGTGCGGCTGAACAGTCCCGAGCCGAACAACGCCAGCGCCGGTGCCGACGTCGACTGCGTGCTTGGAGACGGCGACCTCGCCAGCGGTGAGGGCCTCGCGGCTTCCAGCGACCCCGCTGGAACCATCAGCCGCAGAGGCAACCGGGGCGCGGGTGATCGGGAAGACCTTGATCCGCTCACCTCGGAAGGTGGTCCAGGCGCCGGGAGCCGGGCTGCAGGCACGGATGTGACGGTCGATCGCCAATGCCGGTGTGCCCCAATGGATTCGAGCATCCTTGACGCTGATCTTAGGCGCTAGCGAGACGCCCTCCCCGCGCTGGGGGACCGCCTGGAGCTCGCCGGCCTCGAGGGCGTCGAGCGTGGCTACGAGCAAGCCCGCTCCGGCTTGGGCAAGCCGCACGAGCAGGTCGCCCGCGGTGTCATCAGGCTTGATCGTCTCGGTCATCACACCGAGGGTCGGGCCGGTGTCGAGCCCCTGCTCGAGCAGGAAGGTCGTGGCGCCGGTGACCTCGTCACCGGCCATGATCGCGTGCTGGACCGGCGCCGCGCCGCGCCAGGCGGGCAGCAGCGAGAAGTGCAGGTTGATCCAGCCATATCTGGGAACAGCCAATGCGGACAACGGGATCAAGGCGCCAAAGGCCACGATCGGGCAGGCGTCGGGCGCCAGCTCGCGCAACCGCTCCTGAAAGATCGGATCAGCGACGCGTCCCGGAGTCAGGACCTCGAGCCCCAGCTCGAGCGCACGTTCCTTGACGGGCGAGGCGACGAGGGACCTGCCGCGGCCGGCTGGGGCGTCAGGGCGCGTCAGGACGGCCACGACGTCGTGCGATGAGCCACAGAGGGCGTCCAGGCTCGGGACCGAGACGTGCGGGGTTCCGGCAAAGACCAGCCGCATCAGGTCAGCGGCCCAGACCGAAGGTTGCGTGGGGGCTGATCTTGACGGTCGGTGCCGCCTGGCCGGCCCACTCGGCCGCGCGGATGGCCTTCATGGCCAGCTTGCGCTGCGTCTTGTCCATGCGGTCGATGAACAGGATGCCGTCGAGGTGGTCGGTCTCGTGCTGCACACAGCGGGCCAGCAGCTCTGACCCCTCCAGGGTGACCGGCTCGCCATACTGGTTGAAGCCCTTCGCCACGACCCGCAGCGCTCGCGGCGTGTCATAGAAGATCCCCGGGAAGGACAGGCACCCCTCCTCGGCCTCCTGCATCTCCGAGGACAGGTCGAGGCTGGGGTTGATCAGATGACCAGGCTCGTCGCCGACGTGGTAGGTGAATACCCGCAGCCCCACGCCGATCTGAGGTGCCGCCAGACCCGCGCCGGGTGCGTCCATCATCGTGTCGGTCAGGTCAGTGACCAGCTGGCGCAGCTCCTTGTCGAAGTCAACGACCTCGACGGCGGAAGTGCGCAACACGGGGTCACCAAAGATTCTGATGTCCTTGATCGACACGAACGTGGTTCCTCGCCTCGGGTGCGCTTGACCTGTCCAGTCTATGTGGGCGACAGCGGCAGACCGCGCAAAGCCAGGTCCTCGCGTAGGTGGCCCGCGTCAGTGAACAGGATGGCGTCCAGTCCGGCCTCGGACGCCGCCCTGATGTTGGCCAGACTGTCGTCGATGAAGATGCACCTCGCCATGTTGTCGCCCATACGCTCCCGAAGGATCTGGAAGATCGCCGGGTCAGGTTTGGCAACACCCTCCCTGCCCGAGACGATGATGTCCTCGAACAGGCCCAGGAAGGCGAAGCGTCCCAGAGCCACAGGGAAGGTCTCCTCGGACCAGTTCGTCAGCGCAAGGAGTCGTATGCCGGCCGCATGCAGCTCACGCAGGATCTGCACGCTGCCCTCGATCTCGTCCACGAGCGAGTCGGCGAAGTTCTCGCGGTATGCCCGGATCGCTGGTTCCCAGTGCGGGTGAGACTTCACAGCTGCTGCTTCGCCCTCGTCCCACGAGCGCCCCGCGTCCTGCTCGCGATTCCACGCCATGAAGGCAAACTCCTCGTCGGCCAGGAAACGGGCTGCCTGCTCCGCGCCAACCGTCTTGGCGATGGCCGGATACGGGTCCCAGGTGATCAGGACGTTGCCCAGGTCGAAGATCACCGCCTCGGCCCGAGCTGACGCCAGGTCGTCGTTCGACTGCTGGTTGGGGCCGTCGGGCTCCTTGTCGGTCAGCCCGGCGTCGGAGGCAGAAACCATGTTCTGGACCTTACCGACCGGAGGGGGCAGGCTCAGCCCAGCCCGTCGGTGGGGTCAACCCGAACCCCGACCGCTTCCGGCTCCTTGTGCGCACTACGGACCGCCTTCATGTGCGTCAGCGCGGCCGTCAGCGCCGGGCCGTCGACCAGCGTGGTGCGAAGCAGGAGCTGGATCTTCGGAACGGCTTCAGCATGGCCGACGGAGGCTTGGGTCCCAGGGGCTCGGGTGGCTGAGGCTCGGGTGGCTGAGGCTCGGGTCCCAGAAGCTCGGGCTGCAGAGGCTCGGGTCGCCAAGGCTTGCGCACCAGAGCCGGCGGCCGCGGCGGGACCAGTTGGCGTCCACGGCAACGGACCGAGTCGCTCGACCGAGTCGGCCAGACCTGCTTGCTCAACGGCTCGCTGGACCGCGACCCGGGACCCGACCAGCTGGGCCATGCGCACGGCCGGCGGCAGACTGAGATCGACCCGCTCGGCGAGCTCTCGCGCGATGAACCACTCCGGGTCCCACCGCACCAGCGCCTCGACCAGTGGCAACGTCGTGTGCGTGGGCGCGCCACAGAGCACCGCCACTCCCCCGTCCGGCGCACCACGCGTGAGTGCAGCGGCCCCCAGCCAGCGCCGCAGTGCCTCCTCCGAGGCGTCGAGCGTCGGCCGGTCCATGGATGCCCAGGCATCGAGCAACAAGGTGGCGGCGTAACCACCCTCGGCCACGGGCTCGGCGCCGGGCGTGGCGATGACCAGGCTTGGTCTGGCCGGTACCGAGGTCAGCACGCCACCCGCACCAGATGTGTGGACCGGTATGCCGGGGAACGAGCGACCGAGCTCCTCAGCCGTCCGCCGGGCGCCCACCACGCTCGATCTCAGGCTCCGGCCACCACAGCTGCCACACTCGAAGGCTGAGGCGACCGACCCGCACCAGCGGCAGGTCGGCACCCCACCGTCGGTGTTCAACGCCAGTGGTCCGTGGCATCGTGCGCAGCGCGCCGGCTCGCGGCACGTCTGACAGGACAATGACGGGACGTAACCTCGGCGCGGGACCTGGATCAGCACCGGCCCCAGCTCCAGCGCGCTCTTGGCTACCCTCCAGGCGGCCGAGGGCAGGTGCGCATGGGCCGACGGGCCATCACGCTCGACATCCGTGCCTTCCCCGGCCACCACAACGCGAGGCGCCGCCATATGGCGGATCGCCGCGTCGGCGCTGACCGATCGCACGGTCCCCGACTCAACCCACTGTTGAACCGACGTCGTCCGCGTGAACCCAGCACTCAGAAGCGCTGCGCCCTCGAGCCTCGCCCGGGTGCGAAGAACCTCGCGCACCGCCGGGTAGGGGGCCCGAGGCTCGACGAGCAGGTCGTCGCCGTCATCCCACCAGGCCACCAGCCCCAGGTCGTGCACCGGCGCGAACATCGCAGCACGCGTGCCCACGACGCACCGCACATGGCCACGCAGCACCTTCAGCCAGGCTGTATAGCGCGCCTGCGGACCCTGCCCCGCAGTCAGCCGGACGTGCTTCCCGGGGCCCAGCAACGACTGCAACGCCCCGTCGACCCGGTCGACGTCGCGGTGGTCGGGAACCACGATCAGGGCTCCGCGTCCCTGGGCCAGCGAGGTCGCAGCGGCCACTGCCATCGCAGTCGGCCAGTCGGCGTCTCCCTGCTGACCGGGCAGCGCAAGCCATGACGCCGCTGGAGCGTCCCCCGACGCGAGATGTCGCAGGAACGAGGTCCCCGCCGGGTATCTCAGCCACGGGCCGGGCTCCGGCGCGCTGAGCACCTCCCCCTCAGCATCCAGTGAGGTGAGCGCTTCCATCGCCAGGTTCTTCTCGGCCGTGGCGTGCCGGGGCGGGATGGCGAGCCTGACGACGTCACCCAGCGTTCCGGCATACCTGGTGGCGATCTCACGAGAGAGCGCGAGAACCTCGGGGGTCAGAACGGGCTCGGGGCTGACCACCTTGCGAAGCGGAGCGAGCGTGCCCGTATGTCCGGCCGTCGCGGTTCGCGCGATGACGAACCCGTCGACGTCCTGCCCGGCGAATCGCACCTTGACGCGCGCACCGGGCACGGCGAGATCGGTCAGGGAGGAGGGCACGAGGTACTCGAAGGGTCGATCCAGGTGCGCAAGCCCGACGTCCACGAGGACAAGGGCTACGGGATCGACCTCGGCGGCCTCCTGCACCTTGGGCAGCACCCTGGAACGTCCACGCGGCGAGGCCACTGCACGCACGAGCGACAGCTGCTCACCCACCTGCTCGCTCGCCTCGTCCTGCATGATCCAAGGTCTACCCCATGCCACCGACGCGAGTATGCCGGGTCGGTGACCCCTTGCTCAGTTGAGGCCGGTCCTTTCGCCGAATCCGGCCTCTTGGAGCGGTTTGAACTGAGCAAAGCGGCCTGAAGTGAGCAAAGTGGGTCGGAACGTCAGCCGGATACGGCGGCCCGGAGCTGCTCGACCCGGTCGGTGCGCTCCCAGGTGAAGGCGTTCTCGACGCCGGCAGCGCTGGTGCGACCGAAGTGGCCGTAGGCGGCCGTGGGGGTGTAGATCGGGCGCAGCAGATCGAGGTCCTCGATGATCGCGGCCGGGCGAAGGTCAAAGACCTTGACGATGGCATTCTGAATCTTGTCGGCGGAGACGGTC
>DASVHT010000332.1:0-2322 GCA_036382455.1 Dermatophilaceae bacterium | reverse complement strand
TCATGCACGTTCCGCCGAACCTGCCCTCCTCGATGATCGCGACTGTCCAGTCCGCCATCTTCTTCGTGACCAGCGAGTTGCCCGAGCCGGACCCGATCACCGCGAGGTCGTAGTGCTCCATGCCCTCGAAACTAGGGCGTGTCCCGTGGATCGTGTCGGGTGGGATCTCTGAGCCAGATGCCGATGCTGGCGACGTCGATGGTGCCTCGGTAGACGAACTCGCGTTTGTCGTAGCGGGTGGCGACGGCGCGGTACCCGCGTAGGCGGTTGATGGCTCGCTCGATGGTGTTGCGGTCCTTATACTTGTCGGCGTCGAATCGTGGGGGGCGGCCGCCTCTGGATCGCCGGGCGAGTCGGCCGGCGATCTGGTTCGACGGTTCGGGGATGGTCGCCTTGATCGCCCTTGCGCGTAGGGACTTTCGGATCTTGCGGGTGGAGTACGCCTTGTCCGCCAGCACCCGGGCCGGTCGCGTCCGTGCCCGGCCGCCGCGGCTGCGGGCGATCCTGATCTGGGACATCACCGCCGTGAACGCCAGCGAATCATGACGCTGACCGGCGCTGATAACCCTTGCGATCGGCCGGCACCGAAGGTCCGCGGCCAGATGAATCTTGGTGCTCACACCACCCCGGCTACGCCCCAAACCCTCCCGATCCCGTACAAACTCAAGCCCGGTGTCGGGACTGTTGTCATTCGACTCTGCCCCCTGTGTTCTTGCCGGGCCGCAGCGAAACCTCCAACACAGTCGAGGCGAGCACCTCGGCGGGAATGTCCTTCGGCGGCGCGTGCCGGGCACCGGCGGCGTGATGATGGGCGCGGATGACAGTGCCATCCACACCCACCGCCCACTCACCGAAACTGTTCACGGCGTCATCGCCGTCGACCCGCAACGCATCCAGCACCGCCCGCCAGGTGCCATCACCAGACCAGCGACGATGACGGTTGTAGACCGTCTTCCAATTCCCGTAGCAGGCCGGCAGGTCACGCCACGGCGAACCCGTCCGCGTCCGCCACATCACCCCGTCCACAACCAACCGGTGATCCATCCACCGACCGCCCCTGACCGGTGCTCGATCAGGAAGCAACGGCTCCAGAACCGACCAATGCTCATCACTCAAGTCATGACGGGTATGCACCCTTGATGCCTACCCGGCCCGGCTCCCTACATCCGCGGGACACGCCCTAGTCTCAACGGCGCGTGGGGCGGGGTTCGCGACGAGGCTCTTGAAGGTGCGTGGTTGGCCGTGCACTGCTTGCGCAAGCAGTCGTTGGAACAGCAGGCCGCGGTGTCGGGCGTTGCGTCGGTTGAAGCGAAAGACGAACTCGTTGAGGTAGCTCGGCAGGTGGTCGGCGTCGACCGCTCCCTGCGTGGTGCCGAGCAGCCAGCGCTTGAACAGCGAGGCGACGCGATGCACACCGGGCAAGGGGATGTGGGCAGGTTGTCCCGAGGCCTTCACGTTGAAGGGCTCGTGGACGTAGTTCTCGGCGGCTGCGCTGCCGTAGCTCAGCAGTCCGTCGGTCACCAGCGTCGACCCTGGTTCGACGTTCGCCTCGAGCCACGTCTTCAGGGTGGCACTCTGCGCGTTGGGGATGACGCCCAGCCTGCAGCGCCCGAAGCCGCGTGGCTGATGGCGCTCAACCGCAACGATGACCATGGTCTTGTTGGTCGCTCCCCGGCCGCGATTGCCGGCCCGTGGGCCACCCACGAACGTCTCGTCTACCTCGACCTCTCCGCGGAGCAGCTCGCGTCCGGGCAGCACCATGACCGTCCTGAACCGGTGCAGCATCGCCCATGCAGTCTGGTAGCTGCCGATGCCCAGGGTCTCCTGGATGTAGAGCGCTGAGACGCCGTTCTTGCGGGTCGTCATCTCCCACGCCGCAGCGAACCACAGCGTGAGCGGCGTCCTGGTCCCGTGGAAGATCGTGCCGGCTGTGGCCGAGACGCGCCGCCGGCAGCCCTGGCACTTGTGCCGACCATCGGGCAGCCGCCAACTCCCGATGTCCTCACAGTGGGGACAGACGAAGCCATCGGGCCAGCGGAGCAAGTCGAGGTAGTCCAGGCACGCAGCGTCGGTCCGGTACCAGCTCCGAAGCTCGGCGTAGTCGCCCGGGTAGGTCAGTCCCTCGGCCGTGGTAGGCACCGAAAGAGCCTATTGCTGGTGCACTGAGATGGAAAGCCCTTTTCTTGAATGGCCCCTGTCGTCGATATTTCCGTCGGAGCCAGCGCACCAGGTAGGCGTTGATGCGCCGCAGGAGTGGATACAGGAGACTGCGGTTGAACGCGGGTGTTCAGGCGGTGTGGAGGACGGCGAGGCGCCGAGTGG
>DASVHT010000331.1:0-1609 GCA_036382455.1 Dermatophilaceae bacterium | reverse complement strand
ACCACGCGGCCGAACCACCCGCCGCCGCGCTGCGCCCACTCGGCCGTCTGCCGGGAGTTCACGCGAACTGAAGGTGGGGCGAGACGAACTCGGCGGACCAGCATCACTCGAAGAAGCACATACCCTGCTGTTCCGGCGGCTGCCGGCGTGCGTTGAGACCCCTGGCTCAGGCTGCTTCGCCGAGCCGTGCGCCTGTCAGTCTGATTCGGCCCCACCGTGACGGCTTGATTTGGCCCCACCCTGACCGGATGGCATGTGCTGAAGATCGGGTGACGGCTTGATTTGGCCCCACCCGCCGACACGCCCCGGGGTAGTTGCCGGACGAGGCGTGCCCGCGCCGTCATAGTCGTGATCAACGACGCTGGCGGGAGGGCCCAGGTTGGGGTCACAAGTGGAGTTGTTCGAGGCGATCCGGCGGGATGCCCGTCGGGAGGAGCTGTCCGGTCGGGCCCGTCGGCCTGCGCGGACAGCGGCCGGGCCCTTGGTAGGCCCGGCCGCGTCTTCGACGGTTAGGCGACGACCTCGCGGATGGCGGGCGGGGTTGCGTCTTCGAGCATTGCCTCTGTGATGGGGCAGGGCTTGAAGCCTTTGACGATCAGATAGACACCCAGCGAGAACTCCCACACGGCGATCGGGATGACCGCGATCTTAGTCACCGTGCTGACCCGGTCGACGACGCCGAACATCGTGAGGACGACGGCGGTGAGGTGTAGTGGGGCTCCGATGAGTCCGATCACGGGAATGACCCGTGGCACGAGGCCGGATCGGTACAGCAAGGTGCCCAGCAGGATGGCGTTGATGCCCGGAATGAGGCTCTGTCCGAGCGTGAACGCCCAGTGGTAGGTCGCGACGTGCGACGCGCCGACGGTGACCAGCGTGGCCGTGTCGGCTCCGGTCGCTGTGCCCAGGTCCTGGTGCAGGGTCACGAGCGAGAGGATGCTCGCGACACCGGTGAAGATCATGTCGGCTTCAAGGGTGCGGGAGGCGACGAAGCCGAGCGCCATGCCTTGGTTCTGTCGCTTGACCACCGGATACAGCGTGATGGCGGTGCCGATGCCGGCGAGGGCGACGATGACCTCGAGGAAGCAGCCCCAAAGCGCGCCGGTGTCGGCGCCGGAGCTGATGATGAAGTCTTTGCCCGTTACCGAGCTGTAGAGCGCGAGTGGGGGGGCGAGTGTGGGAATCGAGACAAAGGTAATCACGTAGAAGATGCCCGCGACGAGCGCGGTCTTCCTTGTTGAGTCCATCGGGACTCGTGTCGTTGCTGTGGTTTGGGCGGTGTTCGACATGTCGGTTTCTCCTGTTCGTGGGTTGAAGAGCTATCGAGGATCGAGCGATCGCGAGCCAGAACCAGCGGGCCCTGTTGGGGTGGCGATAGGAGCCGACTGCCGCGGCGCCAGGAGTGCAAGCTCCCGCACCGTCGCCCATGGTCCGACACGGTAGCTACAAGCAAGCGTCGAGTTGAGCGGTCATCCAGGCCGCAGCCGGTGCCCGCAAGGTCCGGTCACTGTCGCTCGGCGAACCCATCCGCCGGTCCAACCTGCACCCGGTGCTGCTAAGAGTGTTCCGGTTCTTGTTCCTGGCAGCCGCTGATGCCGCACAGCACGCT
>DASVHT010000330.1:0-13639 GCA_036382455.1 Dermatophilaceae bacterium | reverse complement strand
CGGTTGCCTGCGTCGCGGCGATCATCGCGGCCAAGGATGAGGCCGAACGGATCGTGCCGACGATCTCTGCCGTGCGCCAGATCGCCGGGGTCGATCTGGTGATCGTGGTCGATGACGGCAGCTCCGATGCCACTGGACCGTTGGCGAGCGCGGCCGGTGCCGTGGTTGTCAGCCATCACCGCAACCGGGGCAAGGCCGCGGCGATGGCTACCGGCGCAAAGGTTGCCGCCGATCGGGACGCCAGCGACCCGGCGGCCACTGGGCGCGCTCGTCAGCTGTTGTTCGTCGATGCCGACCTCGGGGGCAGCGCTGCAAACCTTGTCGCCCTGATTGCGCCGGTCGCGTCCGGCGAGGCGCACATGACGGTTGCGACCCTGCCGCCTCAGGTCACCCCGGGCAGCGGTCACGGGTTCGTGGTTCGGTTGGCCCGTAACGGTATTGAGAGCCTTACGCGGTGGAGGCCGACCCAACCGCTCTCCGGCATGCGGTGCCTGTCACGGGAGGCATTTGACGCTGCATCGCCGTTGGCCCGGGGCTGGGGCGTCGAGGTCGGACTCACCATCGATGTCCTCGAGGCGGGTCTGCGAGTGCTCGAGGTGCCGTGCGCCCTCCAACATCGTGTCTCGGGCTCCGACTGGCGAGGCCAGGTTCATCGCGCGAGGCAGTATCGCGACGTCTGGCTCGCGCTCGCCGTTCGTCGGGTCCGCGCTCGTCGAGCTCGCAGACCCGTCAGAACCAGAGGCCGACATTAACGTCTCGATAGCTGATGGCGAGTCCCAGGGGCGGCTGCGCACGGTGGCACTGACCCTCTCCTTCGCGCTGCTCCTGCTGGTCGCGGCGGCTGGCCCCTCGGCAGCCAAACCCGCTCTCGGCCCACGTGGTTGGGCTCCTGGTGATCTGCCGATTTCGTTGTCGTCCGCCGTGGTCACGGCCGTCCTGTGGACGGCATACCTGCTGGGGGCTTTGGCGGTGGCGTTGGGACTGTGGCGTGGTTCGAGCACCGCTCACGGCTGGTCAGGGCTGCCGCGTTGGGCCCGCTCCGGCCATCGGCTCTGGCCTCTTGCGCTGGGTGCGCTCGCACTGCTGACCGCGCCGATCGGCTCGGCCGACCACACCAACTACGCCGCCTATGGGCGGATAGCTGCGCAGGGGGGTGACCCCTACCTCGTCCCGCCGATCACCTGGGCCGGCGGCACCGACCCCGTCACCAGCGCTGTCGAGCCCCCGTGGACCATGACGCCGAGCGTCTACGGCCCCTTCTCGACGGCATTGCAGACCTTGAGCTCCCTGGTCGGACGCGACAATCTGCGCCAGACCGTCTGGGTGTGGCAGCTGCTCATCGTGGGCGCTTGGCTGTTGGTCCGGTTTCTGTTGCGTCGCCTGGCCGCTGACGATCAGGCCCGGACGCGGATCGACCTTCTGTGGACGGCCAACCCTCTCGTGTTCGGGGTGGCCGTGCTCGGTGCGCATGTCGATCTCATCGCCACGGCCCTGGCCCTCGGCGCGATCCTCCTCGCGGCCCGGCAACCATGGATCGCGGGCCTTGTGCTCGGAGCGGCGGTCAGCTCGAAGATCACCTACGGCATCGTGGGGTTGGCGATCCTGTGGTCGTGGCGCTCCTTGGCCCGAAGACCCATGGTTCGCAACCTTGTCGCGCTGGGGGTGTCGTCGTTGGGGGTGTTCGTCTCGTTGCACCTCTGGGCCGGCCCCCATGTCTTCGAGCAGCTGCTCAAGGGTGGTAAGGGCGTGTCTCTGGCCACGGCGTTGCGCCCTGTGGTCAACCTCCTGTCCGCCGCGATGCCTCTGGATGCTGCCCGCACAGCCGGGTCCGTGCTGTCCGTGGTGGCCGTCATCGTCCTGGCCATGGTGCTGTCGCATCTCGTGCGTGCGCGCCCGATCACGGCGCTGGTCGCGGCCACGGAACAGACCCCGAGTACCCAAGCCATCGTGGGCACGCAGCAGACCTCGACCACCCAGCAGACCTCGACCACACAACAGACGCAGTCGGCCGTTACCGCGACGTTCGTGCTCGCCACGGCATACGCCTTGGCAGCCCCTTATGCGCTGCCGTGGTACGACGTGCTCACCTGGGCGACCCTGCCGCTGCTTGTTGCATCCAGCCTGGACGGGATCCTGCTGGTGCAGCTGACGGTCATGGCCATGGCCTATGTCCCGGGCCGCGTAATCGCCATGAGCCCAGACGTCGAGTCACTGACCCTGGGTTTCCGCAAGATTGTGGGACCAGCGACCGCGTGGTTGGTATGGCTGGCTATCGCCGGCGCAGCGAGGCGCGGGTGGTCGCGGGACCCGCGAGCATCTCGTCCTCGCGCGACTTGAGCGCGATTGCGAGCACCAGCGGCAGCGCCAGGGTGACCCCCACGGGGGGGATCGCGGTCCCTGAGTCATTGAGCGCAAAGCCGATGACCCACATGACCAGCACGGCGATGAGCCCGGTGCGAAGGAGCTCGACGCGCCTGAAAGATCGACGCAACGGGCGCGCGGCCCTCGAGTCGGGTCGGGCGAGGACGTAGGCCAACAGAACGAGACCGACCGGGATGAGCCACGACAGGGGGTTGCTCAGCAAGAGGGACACGTTCTGGTCGACCTTGCGAGCGATGACGTTCCAGGCGCCGCCGTCCAAGGTGGTCTGCACGAATCTGCCCAGGTGAGAACGGGACTCGGTCGGGCGGAGCCAGTCGAGGAGGCTCAGGATGACGAGGAACGCGCTGATTCCACCACCGATGGCCACCAACCGGCGCCAGGTCAGCCTGATCTGGAGAATGGACAGGACCAGGAGGATTACGCCAGGCAGTAGTGCCGGTGGCCCGCCGATGTCGCTGCCCCACGACGGCGACGCGTCGACGATGACGGCGACCATTCCGATGACGGCGACGGATCCCGCCGCCAGGCGAGGTTGCCGGAGTGGGACGAGGTGGCTGCCCACGGCCGTGCAGAGGATCAGCGTGGCGGTGGCGAACAGGGCGAACGTCACGTTGCCCATGCCGTAGAACCGGCCCCCGATGACGGGTTGCAGGCCCATCAGGGAGGAGAGCTGAAGCCGCGAGCCGGTCATGAGGTCGGCTGCCAGCACTGTCATGGTCACGACGCAGACCACAACAAGGGGCCCGAACAGGCCGCGCCGCCAGGGTCCGAGGAGAGCCAGCAGCGAGATGACCGCGGCGAAGACGGCTACGGAGGCGGTCACGCTGACGATGGGTACCGAAAAGCGCCACCATGGCAGGAGATTGGCCAGAAAGGTTGAGACCGGGATCGTCGACGCAACGATCGCCACCTGACGCGTGATCCTCAGCAGCTGCCTGCGTCGAGGCAGATCGCCCGGCGCGCGCCTCCAGAGCACGGCGGCAATGAGATACAGCGCCAGCTGGATCAGAACCCAACCGTAGAAGAACGGCTCGACCAGACTGTGGACCTTGTGCGATGCCTCGTCGTAGTCGAGAAGGGCTCTGAGACGATCGGTGGCCGACTGCTCGGAGTTGCCGTCCGAAGGCATGAACCGCAGAGGAGCCCCACCCAGCTGCGGCGGCCTCGGAATGCCCAGATGCTCCAGAACTGTCGGCGTCAGGTCCGCGAGCTGGACCAGCCCGGGCTGTCGCGTCGAGGTCGACCCCAGCGTCCCGGCCCCGAAACGAGGCCCGGAGACTGCGATCAGGCGAAGGCGTTCGGTGACTCCGGCGTCGGCGAGGCTGGCCAGCATGACGTCGGTCCCCGAGGGTGCGGCCTTGAGGACGGCAGCGACCCTTGCGTCGACCACCGCGACCTGCTGGGCGCGAGTGGTTGTGGGCTGCAAGGCATCCCGGGGATCCACGTCGGCCGGGTCGCGGACCGGACCGACGTCGATCAGGGTCGCGGGACACGAGGCAAGGGCGGCGACCAGGGTCGAGTCGTCGTACGGTCGATAGTTGGCCACCAACCCGTTGGCCCGGGCCGCGCCCAACGCTGCTCCTGGACCGACGGCTTCGATGCAGCCGCCGTGACTGGCAACCTGGTCGCCCAGAAGACCCAGGGAGGCGTCGAAGCTGTTGGCCGCTGCTGCCGCGAGGTACTCCTTCCAGCGCGGCACGCTGCCGGTGGTCATTCGGTCGGGAAGGGCCTGACACGGTGGCTTGGCACTCTCGCTGTTGTCCAGCCCCGGGTTCCCGCGACTGTCGCCGGCTTCTTCTCCGGCGGAAAGGGTCAGCCAGCCGTCCACAGGGCAGGTGTTGGCGTGGACCGAGCGGACACTCATGGCTGCCGTTGCCCCGTTTCGCAGCAACGACCACAACGTGGGCGTGGCTCGTGCCGAGACGTCACTCCACGACAGTCCCCCGGTGCCGATCACCACGATGGACCCAGTGAGGTCCTTGCTCGTGGTCCGGGATGCCGCGCCCTCTGGCGATGCCGTGGGCTCCGATGATCCCGAGACAAGGGCGCCGATCGCCAGACCGGCGAGCACCACAGCCGCGGTGGCGGCGGCGAGCAGTCGGCGTCGGGTCACGGGCAACAGGCTAACGGGGCGGCTCAGGGCAGGATGGAGACGTTCGCGACTTGCAGCATCGACGCCACGGCGAGCAGCAGGCACAGTCCGCCGCCGACCCGGCGGATGGTGGCCAGCCGGATGCGCTTGAGCAGAGTCCGACCAAGAACCGCGCCCAGTGCTGACACCGTGGCCAGGGCAAGGAATGCTCCGACCCCGACGGACACCGGGTCCCGGTACTTCACGACCAGTCCGGCGGTCAACAGCTGCGACAGGTCACCCCACTCCGCCACGAAGAGCACCAGGAAGCTGGCTCCCACGGCCTGCCAACCGTGGATGCCGGGCTTGGTCTTGGCCTCGAACTCGTGCTCGGTCTCAGCCTCATCAGCGTCGGCCTTGCTGGCTCCGAGGATCAGGATCAAGCCGCCGGTCAGGAACATCAGCCCTGCGAAGAGCTCCACCGGCGTCCGCGGCAGATGACCGACCAGACCGCCCAGCGTGGCTGCAATGACCGTCTGTACGGCAAAGGCCGCGCTGACCCCGATCCAGACCGGCAGAGGCTTGTATCGCGTGGCCAGCACCAGTGTCGCGATGAACGTCTTGTCGGGCAGCTCGATGGGGAAGATCAGCAGGAAGGCCGTCAGGGCAATGGTGAAGCTCATGGTGATGGGGAGACTACCGATCGTGCGTCTGGGCGCAGGGCCGGCGCGCCTCCAGAGCCTCCTGGGGTCGGTGCCCGCATGATCAACTAGCTTTGTTTGCAAGCACTTTCGTGCCGCTGGGCGTTGCGCTTGTCGTTCGCGAGGGCTACACTAGACATATGTTCGAAGACATCGTGCAACAGGGCCCCACCTGACCGCTCCGAATCCACTTCGAGGCGGCATGCCCACATCATCGACGCGCGCGGTGACAGAACGGCACTTCCACGAGCTCCGATTCCCGGGCGGGTCCATGTCGTGGTTACGACTGGCTCTCCAGCTCGGCCTTGAGATCGGCGAGCGCCGAGACCTGACGTTCGGTGTACTTGTCGATCCACCGGTCATGGATCAGTCTGATCGGCACGGGGTTCAGGAAATGCAGCTTGTTGCGACCTGACTTGCGTGCCACGACGAGGCCGGCATCCTCGAGGAGGCGTAGGTGCTTCATGACGCCGAAGCGTGTCATCTCCAGGTCGGACTCGAGCTCGGTCAGCGTGCGTCCGTCGCGCTCGAAAAGGCGGTCGAGCAGCAGTCGCCTCGTCGGGTCGGCGAGTGCCTTGAACACAAGGTCATCGTCGGTCACCACCTGAAGATATGTGACTAAAAAGTCACCTGTCAAGCACGTGCCGCTGTACCTGCCCACGCCAAAGCCATTTGCTCACGGCCGGCCCCGCCCGGCAGAATCGAGGGATGGACATGCCGGAGACCATCGACGCCGGCAGCATCACGTTGAGGCGCTGGACGCTTGACCGCGCCAACGAACTGGACCAGGCGATCAACGAGTCCTTGGCCGAGCTGATGCCGTTCATGCCCTGGGCCACCGCCGACCACGACCTCGAGGCCACGAAAGGCTATCTTGAGCGGTCTGGCCGCGAGTGGGATCGCGGCGAGAACTTCGACTACGCCATCCTCACGCCTGGGGCAGCGGTGGTGGGCTCATGCGGCCTGATGTCACGTCAAGGCCCCGGTGTGTTCGAGATCGGCTACTGGGTGCACAGCGCACACACCGGCAAGGGGTACGCCACCGCCGCCGCGTCGGCCGTTGCGGCGGCAGGTCTCGCGCGGACAAGCATCGAGAGGGTCGAGATCCACCACGACGCCGAGAACCCTGCGTCGGGGAGGGTTGCGGCCAAGGCTGGCTTCCACCGGCTGGGTCGGGTCGAGGCGGAGAAGAAGGCGCCCGCCGACTCCGGTACGCATCTCGTGTGGGGGCGCAACCGCAGTGAGGACCTGGGATCACCCGTCCAACAGTGATCCAGCTGGAACTCGGGCGCGCTGAGAGCCCCACTCGTCATACGCTGCGGTCGTGAACCTGGGTGTCGTCGAAGGCGACGGTTGGGTCACGCTGGCACCCGAGGAGCAGCAGGCGCTCGCCGCTGCCCGAACCGGAAAGGGCGGCTCGTGAGCACGCGATACGGATTCCTTGGTCCCACAGGCACATTCACCGAGATGGCGCTGCGTCAATGCTCCCAGGTTGCCAAGGCCGAGGACGCCGAACGCATTCCCTTCGTCTCGGTCGACGCAGCGATGGCAGCCCTGCGCGCCGGCGATCTCGACGCCGCGATGGTGCCGATCGAGAACTCGGTCGAGGGTGGGGTCAGTGCCACGCTCGATGCTCTGGCCAGCGGAGATCCACTCGTGGTGGTCGGGGAGCAGGTTGTCCCGATCACCTTTGTCCTGGCCGCACCAGCCGGTGTCGCGCTCGCGGACATCCGCGCGGTGTCCACCCACCCGCACGCCTGGGCCCAGGTGCGCACCTGGATGGCAGCGCACCTCCCGGACGCGGAGTACCTGCCCGGGGCGTCCACCGCCGCCGCCGCGGCGGGGCTGGCAGGTGAGAGCCCGGCATACCAGGCTGCGGTCTGTGCACCGGGGGCCGCGGAAGACCACGGGCTGACTGTCCTGCAGGAGGACATCGGCGACAACAACGGCGCCGTGACACGGTTCGTGCTTGTCGCCCGACCCGGTCAGCTGCCCGCTCCGACCGGCGCTGACAAGACGTCTGTCGTGCTGTTCCAGCGTGAGGATCGCCCCGGTGGCCTCCTCGAGCTGTTGGAGCAGTTCGCCACCCGCGGCATCAACCTGACCAGGATCGAGTCACGCCCCACGGGTGGTCGCCTGGGCGACTACTGCTTCTCGATCGACTGTGAGGGGCACGTCAACAACGAGCGCGTCGGCGAGACGCTGATGGGGCTTCAACGGGTTTGCTCCGAGGTGCGCTTCCTGGGCTCCTATCCGCGGGCCGACGGGGTCGCGGCTGTGGTGTCGATCGGCACTGGCGACAAGGAGTTCGTCGACGCCCGCGCCTGGCTGAAGAGTCTGCGTAACCCCGGCCGCTCCTAGCCGTACTCACTTCAGGCCGGTCCTTGGGCAGAAAATCGGCTCAGGAACCGGCCTGAACTGAGCAAACCGGCCCGAGCTGAGGCGGGTCAGGCCAGGTATCCGCGCAGGCCCTGCTCGCCGGATCGCATCATGTGGGCGTGGTTGCCGCGAAGCAACGGCCGGACGGCGAAGGGCACCCGTTGCAGCATCGGCACCGCGACCTGGACCTCCTGGCTGAACCGGGCCTGGGTGACCGCCCCTTCTGCGACGATCTGCCAGGCGCACCAGCCTTGAAGGTCGCCATCGATGTGCACGCGGAGGATCCCGTTCGCTTCGTCCTCGGCGGCTCGGACCAGGACGAGGTCGAGCGTGTACGGAAGCAGGCTGCGGATCCGCACTCGGCCGCTGTCGCCATCGATGCGGTGTATCTCGCGGATCTGTGGCCACCAACGTTGGTAGTCCTCGACCTCGGCCAACGCGGCGTACACCTTCTCGCGCGGTGCCCCCAGATGCCACAGGTTGTCGAAGCGGTATGCCGTGGACAATGCTCAGCCCACCCGGACGACCAGCGCGAGCGGGTCGACGGTCACGGACAGGGCACGGGCCTGGCCGATGGTGTCCCCGTCGATCTGGACCTCTTGAGGGCGGTCGGAGCGGATGGCAGCCGACTTCAGGCGATGGTGGTCCACGCGTTTGTGGCCTTTGCGCTTCTTGGAGATGAGGCGCCCGGCGACTGCCACCCACCCCACGACACCCGCCGGAGAGAGGATGACGGCGTCAAGCCAGCCGTCGTCGACCTGGGCCTCGGGCATGAGCACCAGCCCGCCGGTGAGCTTGCCGCAGTTGCCGATGACGACGGTGCGCGTCCGACGGCTGAACTCGGCGTCGTCGTCGATCTTGATCGAGACCTTGAACTGTGGGCCGCGCAGGTTCTTGGCGGCGGAGAAGGTGTAAGCCAGCGGGCCCACGGTGTTCTTGAGGCGTTCGGGTGCGTCGGCCATGATCGCTGCGTCGAAGCCGAGGCCGGCCATGATCAGGAAGATGTGCTCCTCGACCTTCTCGTCCTCGCCGGAGTGGTCCACGCTGAGCCGGCCCACGTCGACCCTCTTGTTCTGGCCGGTGAGCGCCACCTTGAGCGCGTCATCGAGGTTGTCCACCGGAAGGCCGAGGTTGCGGGCAAGCAGGTTGCCGGTGCCGCCGGGAAGCAGGCCCAAGGGCGTCTCGGTCCCGACCAGCGCACTGGCCACCGCGCGGACGGTCCCGTCGCCGCCGAGCGGACAGATCAGGGTCGCGCCGTCCTCGACCGCCTGTCGGGCCTGACCGGCCCCGGGGTCCTGCGCAGTCGTCTCGACCCACAGGGGGCGGTCCCAGCCGGCAGCCATGCAGCCCTTGACGACCTGCGCCTGAACGGCCGCGATGTTGTCGAACTTGGTCGGGTTGACGATGATCGCGGCCAGGCGCTTGGGCGCCTCGGAGGACGATCCCTCGGGACGAAAGTGCTCGCGAGGAGGTCGGCGTCGGCCGAAGCGCCGGACACCGGCCACAGCCTGACCGGCGTTCTCGCCGGAGGCCGAGGTGAACAGCCAGACGAGCAGCACCACGATGACGATCAGGACGGAGGCCCCTATGGCGATCGCTCCGGCGTGGTCTGTCACGAGGCGAGGTTACCGGAAAGCCGCCGGCCGAGCTTCTGCCTGCGACCGCCCGACCTGCGCGAGGATGGTGCCATGACCTCCCCAACCGACCCCGTCGCCGCGGTAGCCGGCATCGAACCGGATGACAAGGACTGGACGTGGGTCCTGCAGAGGGCCTGCCCCGACTGTGGTTTCGATGCTGCAACCGTGCCCGGCCCACAGGTCGCCGCACGGCTGCGTGCCAGCGCCGCCCGATGGCCGGCAGTGTTCGGGCGCGTGAATGTCAGCGTGCGTCCGGCGCCGCGGGTGTGGTCGCCGATGGAGTACGGCTGCCACGTCCGGGACGTATGCCGCCTCTTCGAGTCGCGTCTGGATCTCATGCGTTCGCAGATGGATCCGGCGTTCGAGAACTGGGACCAGGACGCCACGGCTGTTGCCGACGCGTATCACGCGCAGGACCCGGCAGTGGTCAGCCGTGAGCTTTCGGCGGCAGCGGAGTCCGTCGCTGCCGCCTTCGACGACGTGGGTGACGGCGACTGGCAGCGCACCGGCCGGCGCAGCAACGGCTCGGTATTCACGATCGAAGCCCTTGGCCAGTACTTCCTGCACGACGTGACCCATCACCTCCACGACGTGCGCGGCTGAGCCGGGCACCCGGCATACAGCCGTGGTGGTCGGCCACGGGTTCTGGGGCCGGCACCTACCGCCGATAGGCTCGGCCTCGTGATCGACATCAAGCTCCTGCGCGACCAGCCCGACGCCGTGAGGGCCTCGCAACGTGCCCGCGGTGAGGACGAGGGGATCGTTGACGCGATCCTTACGGCGGACGAGCGACGCCGGTCGTCCATCGCTGACTTCGAGGCGCTGCGGGCCGAACAGAAGTCCTACGGCAAACGTGTCGCAGCGGCCAAGGGCGAGGACAAGGCGGCGCTGGTTGCAGCAGCCAAGGCGACCTCCGACCGGGTCAAAGAGCTTCAGTCCGCCGCCGACGCGGCCGAAGCCGAGCTCGCCGCGCTGATCCGCCGCGTCCCCAACCTCGTCATCGAGGGCGTTCCCAGCGGAGGTGAGAACGACTACACCGTTCTGGAAACCGTTGGTACTGCACGGGACTTCGCGGCGGAGGGCTTCGAGCCCAAGGACCACCTGGAGCTGGCCGAGGGTCTGGACGCCCTTGACATGGAACGCGGCGCCAAGGTGAGCGGATCGCGCTTCTACTTCCTCAAGGGTGTCGGTGCGCTTCTTGAGCTGGCCCTGCTCAACATGGCGATCGCCCAGGCGGTCGAGACCGGCTTCACCCCGATGATCACCCCAACACTGGTCAAGGCCGACATCATGGACGGCACGGGATACCTCGACGCCCACGACGATGTCTACCACCTGCCCGCCGACGATCTCTATCTCACCGGGACCTCCGAGGTCGCCCTTGCCGGGTACCACGCCGACGAGATCCTTGACCTCTCCACCGGTCCCAAGCGGTATGCCGGCTGGTCCGCCTGCTACCGGCGCGAGGCCGGGACGTATGGCAAGGACACCCGCGGCATCATCCGCGTGCACCAGTTCCAGAAGGTCGAGATGTTCAGCTTCTGCCGACCGGAAGATGCCGAGGGAGAGCATCAGCGCCTGCTCGGCTGGGAGCAACAGATGCTGGCCAAGATCGAGGTGCCGTATCGCATCATCGACACGGCGGCGGGCGACCTCGGAGGTTCAGCCGCGCGCAAGTTCGACTGTGAGGCCTGGGTCCCGACCCAGGGCCGCTACCGCGAGCTCACATCGACCTCGAACTGCACGACCTACCAGGCCCGCCGCCTCAGCATTCGCGAGCGCGACCCACGGGCCGGGGGCAACACCACCCGCCACGTCGCAACCGTCAACGGCACGCTGGGCACGACTCGCTGGCTGGTGGCGATTCTGGAGAACCACCAGCAGGCCGACGGTTCGGTCGTCGTACCAGCCGGGCTGCGTCCGTTCCTCGGCCTCGACGTCCTGACGCCGACCGCCTGAGCTGGGCCGCTGATGGCACGACGTCTGATCGCCCTCGACCTCGACGGGACGACGATCCATCACGACGGCACGATGTCGCCGGCGGTGCGGGAGGCCGTGCTCGAGGTGGCCGGCTCCGGCGTGCACGTGGTCATCGCGACCGGTCGTGCGATCGTGGCGGCGATGCCGATCGTCACACAGCTCGGGCTGGCGCACGGTTATGCGGTCTGTTCCAACGGTGCGGTGACACTCGAGTTGGACGCCGACGAACCCGATGGCTATCGCATTCTCGAGACGGTGACCTTCGACCCGGCGCCGGCTCTCGAGATGCTGCGCGGGTCCTGGCCCGACGCCGTCGTCGCCGTGGAGGAGCTCGGTGTCGGCTTCAAGGTGAGCGCCCCCTTTCCCGACGGCGAGCTGGATGGCGAGGTCCGCGTCGTTCCCTGGGACGAGCTCTCATGGGCGCCCGCCACGCGCGTGACCTTTCGCAGCCCGACCGGCACCTCGGAGGACTTCTTGGCGCTGGTCGAGAGGATCGGGCTTCACGGGGTCAGCTACGCGGTTGGTTTCACGGCGTGGCTGGACATCAACCCCGAAGGCGTGTCCAAGGCCTCGGCCCTGGAGTTCGTTCGCCGCCGCCTGGGTGTCGAGCCCTCCCAGACGATCGCCGTCGGCGACCAGCGCAACGACACAGAGATGCTGCGCTGGGCGGCACGCGGCGTGGCGATGGGCAACGCCCCCGATGAGGTCAAGGCTTCGGCCGACGAGGTCACCCACCATGTCGACCAGGACGGCCTGGTCCCCGTCCTGAGGTCGCTGCTGGGTTGATCCCTGCCTGGCGGTCCGGTCTCAGCGGGACTGCAGGGCGTCCAGGGCGACAGCCATCGCGGCACCGACACGCCAGTCCAGTCGCCAGCCGTTGGCCGACGCGGGGAGCTCCACGTCATAGCGGTCGCGCAGACTGCGACGACGCACGGAGCTCAGCACGATCGAGCCGTCGGGCGCGGTGAAGTCGAAGTGGAACAGAAACGGTGACGGCAGGTCGCCGATGACGGGCACGACATCCCACAGGCGGCGCGCGATGGCGACGGCATGGTTGCGCTCGGTGCCGGTGGCCTGGAGCCCGTCCGTTGCGGTCAGCTGCCAGGTCGAGCGCAGCAACGACTTTGCGAACTCCTTGCGGAAGCTGCCGATCGGGGTTCCGCTCGCATCCGTGACGTCATAGGTCGCGCCGAGGTCCAGCCGCTGCCTTGCCTTGAAGCCGAACACCGGTTGGGTGCGCGCCTCGTCGGCGTAGAACGTCACCTGCTCCTTGAAGGCCATCCGCTTCTGCTGGGCCATGGCTATCAGCGGACCTTCGGCGCCAGCGGCGTCCACCGACCTGATCTCGTACCGGTTGACCATCATCGTGACCTTCTGCTTGATGGTGAACCGCTCATACCCCGCGTTGTTGGTCATTGCGGCATTCTGCTGCATGCCCCGGTGCTGACATGCTGTGCGGGTCATGTCCGAGCTCATCATCACCTCGCCCGCGAACGCGCGCCTGAAGTCGCTGGTCGCCCTGCGTCGTCGTCGAGCCCGCGAGGACGCAGGGCTGACCCTCATCGAGGGGTATGGCGAGCTGTCACTGGCTCTGGACGCAGGCGTCGTGCCGCGAACCCTCTACTACTGCCCCGAGCTGATGCTCGATGCGTCGGTGGAGCTGGACGTCGTGGGCCGCGTGCAGGTTCTGGGCACGGACACCCAGCAGCTGGGCCGTGCAGCGTTCGAGAAGGTCGCCTATCGCGAGGGCCCCGACGGCTTCCTTGCCGTGGTCGACTCGGTGGTCCGTTCCTGCACCGACCTTCGCGTCGGGCCCACCCCGCTGGTGCTGATCTGCCAAGGGGTGGAGAAGCCTGGCAACCTCGGCGCGATGCTGCGAACCGCCGATGCCGCCGGTGTCGAGGCCGTCGTGGCAGCGGATCCGGTCACTGACTGGGGGAACCCCAATCTTGTGCGCGCCAGCAAGGGCACGGTGTTCTCGGTGCCGGTGGCGTCGGACAGCACGGACGAGACGTTGACGTGGTTGTCGGACAGCGGCATCGAGCTGGCGGCCACGACGCCGGACACCGATCTGGACTACACGGAGGTGGACTACACCGGACCGATCGCGATCGCGGTCGGGGCCGAGAAGTACGGCCTGACCGACGAGATCCTCGCGGCAGCGGCATACAGGATCCGCATCCCGATGGCAGGACGGGCGAACTCCCTGAACGTGGCGGCATCGGCGGCCATCGTCATTTATGAGGCTGTGCGGCAGCGGCGGGGGCGTCGCTGAGGCACAAGTCCGGACCCCCGTCGAGGGCGCTCCTTGACCTGTGCCACCATGACCGCCATGCGAGTAGACCACGTCTCCTATGCCGCCGAAGTTGATGGGCTAAAGGCGACCGCGAAGCGCCTGGGTGAAAAGCTCGGAGTGAAGCCCGTCGACGGTGGGATTCACCCTCGCTTCGGTACTCGCAACATCATCATTCCCCTGGCCCACGATATCT
>DASVHT010000329.1:0-6047 GCA_036382455.1 Dermatophilaceae bacterium | reverse complement strand
GCCGGCCGGCTCGGCGGAGTTGCCGAGCAGGTATCCCTCATCGGGCGGCATCTGTCGATGATGCCCGGAGGACGGCGAACTGGTGAGCCGGGCGCAGACCGCTGCGGGCTACCGGCGTCTTCGCCAACTCAGGATGCAGCGGCCAAAGGCGCGCAAGCTAGCACCCGCGTAGGTCAGACCGTGGATTGTGACTATCTTGCCGAGCCTAGATGATCACGAGGAGGAGCATTCGTGCTGGCCAGAGGCCATTTCATTGTGGCGCGCTCGGAGGGACTCGAACCCCCAACCTTCTGATCCGTAGATCTGCCAGGGCCGTTTTCCGCCTCTAACCGCCAGGCCCCGTCAATGCCCTTTATGCCCTCCGACCTGCGGATTTGTGTTGTCGACCTTGTCCGCCGTTGACCGTAGCTGACCCGGTTTCTCGGCGGGATGTTCTCACGCGTGTTCTCACGGGAGCGATCATCGTCATTCAATCGGGCACATAGGGCCGCTGGCGCCGAAAGCACCGGAGCCGGTCGTCCGGGCGGCACAGTGTCGACTCGCGAGCGGGTCGTTAGGGCCGCGATTGCCGACGGCTCGGTGCTGCACCTCGTCATCCCTATGATCAAGGCGCCGTTTCCATGGCTACCGCCGATACGGCAGGATCCTGGCATGGTGCTGCGACTTAGAACCGTCCCGGTGAACCTGCCGTTCGGACTGGGCTGCGTCCAGGTGGACGTGTCCAGGGCGGAGGCGAGCGCCGCCTGGCCGCTCTACGTTGAGTTCGCCACCGGAGTAGCGGCGCACCCGCTCGCCTCGCGCGCCGGATTTGTCTGGGAGGCCCTCACCTCCGTCAACTCGCTTTTCGACACCCTCACCGACGGACTCCGCCCCTTCCTCGAAGGCTGGCACACTGAGCTCCGCTGCGCTCACGCGAATGGCGCTGACGAGGAGCTCGGTTCGGATCGACGCAGCGTCTTCGAAGACGAGCTGCGCCGGCTGCGGGATGGCCTCGGCCTGTCCGTCAACGCACTCGCGCGGATCGCGGGGACGGTGCCAGCGTGACAGGGTACCGGCCCACGGTCGCGCTGCATGTGGTTTGGCACCCTCGTTTTACCGAGGGGCCGGACTTCGGGCATTCGCTATTCACCCGCCTCTTCGAGGACCCTGAGGACCTCGCCAATCACGGTCTGCGCATCCCGGTCCGACTATGGCGCACGTCCGGGGGAGAGGCCCCGCCACCCATCCCGCCGGTTGAGGAGGCCGACCGCGTGGCTGTCGTCGTGTTCCTGGACGGGAGCCTGCTCCGGGGCGCCGGCTGGCTCGACTACCTCGACCGGCTGGAGGCCAGCATGCGTGACCAGGACCTCCTGCTTGCAGTCAGCTTCACCCCGAGAGCCCTGGAAGTAGTGTCCCCGCTGCTCAACAGGAACGTCATCCGGCTGCACGAGGTCGATCGCGAGTTGTGGTGCTCTGTGTTGCTCAATCGTGTGACACACGCTCTCTGCCGGCTCGTCGAGGGCTCTGACGCGCCGGTCCGGATCTTCCTTAGCCACGCGAAGGCCGACGGGCTGGCGATCGCACAGACCGTGCGGACGTTCCTGCAGTCGGGCACTGGCGTTGGTGACTTCTTCGACGCGCAGGACCTCCTTGAGGGCTCGCGCTGGGCGGCCCAGATGCGAGGTGCGGCGCGGGACAACGCCCTGCTCGCGATCCGGACCGATGCCTACGCGACCCGTGAGTGGTGCCGCACCGAGGTGCTCGAGGCGAAGTGCGCCGGGTCGCCTGTCGTAGTGCTCGACGCGCTGGAGCATTTTGAGCCGCGTGGCTTCCCCTACCTTGGGAACGCGCCGTCCGTTCGGTGGCGTACCAGCGCCCGTGACGCGCTAGAGGAACTGCTCGGTGTGGCGCTTCACGAGGTTCTTCGGTTCCGGCATTTTCCCCTGCGCGTGGCCGACCTCTGTCGCGCATATCGCCTGCCCGACGACCCACGAGTGCTGCCAGCCCCGCCCGAGCTGCTCACCGTGCTGCGCGCCCGCAGGGCGGCACCCGACCCTCCGTGTCCGCTCGTTTACCCTGACCCGCCGCTCGGTACCGACGAGCTCGCGCTGCTGGCCGAGCTCGCCCCAGAGCTCACGCTCGTGACTCCAACCGGACTGATCGCGGCGTCATGACGAGGTTGCAGGGCCTTATAGCGATCTCGGTGTCTGAGCCATCGGAGGAGGAACTGGGGCGGCTCGGGCTCAGTAAAGACCATGTCCGCCACGCGTTCATCGAGTTATGCCGGCAAGTGCTTGCCCGAGGCGCCTCTGTGGGCTATGGAGGGGACCTGCGCAGCGGCGGCTACTCCCAGGCGTTGCTCGCGCTACTGCGCACCTACTCCCGTCCCGACCGGCCAGCCCAAAGCCGCATTCGGCAGTACTTGGCATGGCCCGTCCGTGCGGCACTGACGAACGAGGACGCCGAGGCGCTTGCAGTCTTCACTACGGTCGTCGAAGTTCCGCCGATCGATCCACCGGATGCGCGAGACTCGGGCTCCCCAGCGCGTGACTACACGGCGATGCGCGAAGTTATGACGTCCGACCTTGCTACGCGTGTGGTCGTGGGCGGCCGGACCGCGGGTCAGACGGGTCGGTGGCCTGGGGTCGTCGAGGAGGCGTACCTCGCGGTGCGGGCGGGTTGCCCGCTGTTCGTTGCCGGCGGGCTAGGCGGCGCGGCGGCCTGCGTCGCGTGTGCCCTGAGCGGTGATTGGCCCGTGGAGCTGACCACTCGGTTCCAGTCTCAGCACAACCGCGGCTACGACGCCCTGCTGGCTGCCGGTGTCGGACCGGACGAGGAGGATCTGCGGCGCGTGCTACTTGGAGCGGAACCCCGGGACGGTCTCGGCTACGAGGACCGGCAAGCGCTCCACGGAACCACGGATCTCGACCACCTCGTGGCGCTGATTCTCCGCGGGCTCGTCCGGCTCAAGGTGTAACCGCAGCGCAAAGATCAGTGTGTTGGTCCAGAGTTCGCGGTACGACCTCCCGCAAGCCCCCGCCGTGGCCGGCGTGGCCGTGGATCCGGCACCAGAATCCCGCCGCACCAACCTTCGACGCCGAGGGCAAGTCGTTCCCATCTGGGACCGGTGGCCTTCGTGCGGAGCGTGACAAGCTCAACTAGCTAAGAGTCGCCGATCGCGGCATTCCAGACCATCTCGGTCGCCGTCGTGTAATCGTCCGTCGTCGTCACGAACTCGTTCTCTTCGACGGACAGGCTGTTCCCCAGGTTTGCGAATGACGGTACGTGTGCCCGCGCCTCGGCCGCCATCAAGGCTGCTTGGCCACCGGTGGCGCCGAAGAGGAAAACCGGTATTCCCCGGGCCCGGGCAAGCAGCATCTCCTCCTCGACGCCCGGCTGACCGTCGCGATCCGCCCGTGTGAGACCACCGATCACAATGGCTGCCACCGCAGCGCTCATGTTGATCATCTCCTCCCGCATGTGCGTAAGCGAGAGCTGCCGCGACGCGTCACCGGCCCCCTGCACCTCGGTACCTCTGACATCGGCGATCTGGGAGATCTCACTGAGCAGCTGCGGAGTGACGAAGTACTTAGACTGGTAGATAGTGATGTGCTGCTTTTCTCGGCCAGGAACGAGCGATCTGCCGACCCAATGCACGGTTGGCGTCACCGTCGGATGACCGCCGAAGCGGATCCGGCCTCCCCGTGCGATCCAGACCGTCGCGACGTCCTGCACCGCGTCTCGGAACTCCTGCCGTGCGCCCTGCCCCGAGCCGACTGTCGCGAAGAGCAGCATCTCAGGCCGAGCGATCGACTGCCGGGCCGTGTAGGACCGGCGAACTTCAGTGGCGACTGCGCCGGCGTGCATGTACCCGACTCCTTCGGTCTCGGCGACGGACGGCCCGGCTCCGGAAACCCCACGGTTGCAGCCCGGCGCCGGACCCACCATCAGCGCGAGGCCATAGGACGGCCAGTGGCCGTCGGGTGACAAGAGCCGGTGCGAAATGAGCAGGTCGCGGAATTTCTCCTCGTCGTTCTTCGTGGGGCGCCGCGCGTACGCCTGGAGGACTATGCGCTGTTCGACCTCGAACGGTCCGAACGATCCCTGGCGCATTAGCATGAGGAGGCGCCACCGGTCGTCGAGGACGTCGACCGTTGCATTTGCGAATATCTGCTTGAGGCACGTCTCCACTCGCCGCACCTGGTTGCGCCCCGCGATGAATGCCCGGTCGATAATTGGGGCGGCGACCTCGTGGTAGCACGTCTCGTCGTGGGGCCAGTCGAAGTCGAGGTCGGGCTCGTCGCTTGGCCTAAACAAGAGCCTGCTGCGCTGGCCGACCTGCCCGAACCGGACCCAGACGATCGGCAGCGCCATCCCGAGCGCCAGGCACAGCTCATCCTTTAGCCAAGCATTGTCACCGGCTGCCTTCGGGGTATCGCAAAGCACGAAAACGTCGGAGTCGTCGAGCTCCTCGACGATGCGTGCACTGACCCGGGTGCCGGGACGGATGTCAGCGACGTCGAGCATAGAAGTCTGGTTGAGGTCGCTGATCGCGGATCTCAGTCGGGCGGCTACTATCGCACCATCCTCCTGCCTGTGAGACAGAAAAAGCTTTAGCCGCTCGCGCGAGTACGTCGGCCAGAGACGGGAGAGCGCGATCCGGGCGAACACCGCTCCGGCCTCGCGGAACTGACTGGGCCCGAGGTGGTAAGACTGCAAGATCCGGGGCACCTCGAACAACGCAAGGTCGTCGAGCGGCGAAGGAGGCTGCCGTCCCAGGCATAGGGCCACCGGTATGACATCCGCGCCCACCTCCCTAGCCCTTGCCAGGTACCGCTGGACTGGTAGCCGCCAAGGCGCGCCAGCGAGGGCCGGGACCAATACAACCACGACGTCATTCGGCCCGGGGACGCCGAGATCGATGTCGCCCTCGGGGTGCTCCAAATGCTGCTGCCGCACACTCGAGGTCACACCGACGAGGAAAGCGTCCGCCTCCGGCCCCACAACACCGCAAAGCCTCGGAGAGAGGACACACAGAACACCCCCGCGAGCGGGAGCGTTTCGTGCTGGTCTGCGCACGCTCTGATCGTGTCACAGCCGGTGGTAGCCGGGCGGACAGCCCGCGCCGCTCTGCCGTCGAAGCTCGGCAACAACGTCGCCGAAGACCTCGCGGATATTGCCGTCGGAGAAACGGATCTCCGTCAGGCCGGCGATGTTGGTAAACGGGCGGCAGCTGTCCTCCCGAAGAACAAGCGCCCGCTGCGGCCCCAGATGCGCTCGGAAGAAGCCGGTCTCGTGCACCACGTTCGGGACCGGGTGACGGGCACCGTCCGCGGTCTCCAGCTCGCCGGTATGCACGAGCAACGCTACGGAGGCCGTCCGCGCGGCGAACTCGAGCACTTGAGCCGCCGGCTGCCCGTACGCCGCCAGCGTCTCATAGGTGACCACGTGGAAACCGTGCGACTCACGCAGATGGCTGGTCAGGACCTGCCACTGCGGATCGCGGCCGTGACCGATGAAGATCGTGAACGGGGCCAGGGCCAAGCTTACATCGAGCGCTGCTACCACCCGACGCACTCGATCTACGGTGCCAAGCCGGACGGTTAGCTCGCCCGCGCCCCAGTCGTCGGCGTACGAGAAGACCTCCTCGCCGGTCTCTTCCAGCAGCACTGCGCGACACGGTCCACGCGCGTACTCCTCAAAGAAGTCGTGGACCCGGTCAAGTTCCCAGCTCTCGTCCCGTCGGTCGATGCGAAGCGTCAGGCGTGCGACCTCGGCCGCGGTGCGCTCGTCGACGAACCTCTCGTACGCTGCGACGAGCGCGACTTGGCCGACCGCGGCACTCCGAAAGCGTCGGCGCAGCTGGGGCCCTCGGCCAGCACACCACAACGGAGGCCGGCGGAGTTAGCGACGCGCCACAGACAGAGGTGGACGGGCCAGCAGTTCGGCCTTAAGCGCGGGAGGCGCAAAGGACCGCTTGACCGCGGTGCGGCTGATGCTGACGAGGTCCTCGGCGACGAGCCCGAGAGACGCTGCCAGAGAGTATTCGTCCGCGATTGTGGTTGCGA
>DASVHT010000328.1:0-2362 GCA_036382455.1 Dermatophilaceae bacterium | reverse complement strand
TGCAACAGTACGTCCCTGGCCTTTGCTTGCTGCCCGACGGCCACGAGGACTCGGGCGATATTTGGGGCGTATTCCGGCCGTCCTGCCAGTTCGGACAGCAGCGGCTCCGAGTCTGCGATTGCCTGCTCCCGCTGGCCGAGCACGTCGGCTTGAACCTGGGCGCGTAGCAACTGGAGTGAAGGGTCTGCAGTTCCAGCTCTTGCCGTCTGGTCGAGCGCATCGAGGACGATCTGCCGCGGCACTGGAACGTGGTTATCGGCGGCCTTTCGTAGGATTGCTGCCGCAGGCTCGTAGTCGGCAAGCGGCCGTTGCGAAGCTGCTAAGAGCGCAGTGACACCCTGGGCCGGCGAGGCCTTCTGGGCCGCATTGAAGGCTTCGACATCCTGTCGGCGGATGAAGTCCACTGTGATCGCAAAGGTGGCCGTGGCCAGGCATGCAACCGTCAATGTCCACACGACCCAGGGCTTCGGTCTCTCGGGCGGCGCCAGTCTCGTGTCACCACGCGCGGAGGCGAGAGCCTTGGTCGGAGCCGGTTGCCTCGGCACCGCCGCGACGAGGCCTACCAGTATGCCCGCCTCGGCAAACAAGGCCGGGTAGCTCCAGTCGAAGTCCATGAGGGAGTGGGCCAGGAGCAACAGCAGGGCGATCGGGCCCGCCGCGGCCACCCAACCCTCGGTTGGGAGCCGATGCCGCGTTGTCATCGGGCTTGCCCCTGAGTCCGTGACAGAGGATCGGCCCGGGCGGTCTGGGCTCCATCGGGCGACGACCCACAACAACCGCACCGACAGCCAGATCGCCAGCCCCGTGGCGACTAGCAACGGAAGGCCCAGGATGAGCCCACCGTCGGAGAAGGCCTGCAGGTACCCGTTGTGAATCCACGGGCTGCGGGTCCCCCAGCCAACCGGGCTGAGATAGGTGGCTGCCGTTGCGAACGAGTGGAAGCCGGCGCCGCTGATCGGCCAATGACTGAAAGTCACGATCCCTTGCCGCCAGAAGTCCAGCCGGTCTCCAGCGCTCGATGACAGTGTGTTGCTGTCCATGCGCGCATGGGCGAAAGGCGAGTGGGACTGGTCGAAGAAAAGCTGACTACAGAGCAGCGCGGTGACCAGTGCCGCGAGCAATGACACGGCGACGAAGAGCACGAGGGCCCTGCGTCGGTCCGCGCTTGTACGCACTGCCAGCGCCCCGACGAGCACCCACCCGACGAGCAGGGCGGCTAGCGAGGCTCGGCTCGTCGACAAGATGACCCCGGCCACGCATAGCGGGGGAACCACCCAGCCGAGCGCCTGGACGCGCGGGACACGCCAGAGCAGGAAAGCGAGTCCAATGAGTGCTGCCGGCAGGAGAGACGTCGCGAACTGGTTGTGCCAGTGGAACGTGCCGGTCATGATCTGTTGCGCGTCGATACGCCACCACGGCAGCCAGCCCTGCACGAACTGAGCCAGCCCGGCGAGGCAGATCAGCGCGCCGACCAGAATCCGCCGGGCCGGGCTCGTTGAGGCGTAGGCGAACACGAGCATCGCCAGTAAGGGTGCGTATGCGTAGGCGGCGATGTCTGGGCCACCCGCCCAGCCCGTGGGCGCCGTGAGGCATACGACGAGGGCGGTACCGGGAAGCAGCAGGCCGAGTACCACGACCCAGCCCCGTAGCCGGCCGCTCGCGACCGCGCCGGGCAGCAGGAGGAGGAGCCCTGGCAGGGTGGCGGCTAGGCCGAATGCGAGGCTGCCGGCGTTGCGTCCACCGGTGGCCCGGGTGACGGGCAGTGCCCACGCCGCCAGAGCAAGCAGAAGAGCGAGGTGTTCCGCCCAGACTCTCTCGGACGATTCCGGCAGGCTCAGGCCGACCCACCGGTTTCTTCTCGCGGGTGCGGCTGTTGGTGCGAGGGCTTGCACGTCCGTGGCTATTTCGCAACCCCTGTAGCAGGTCGAGGCGGGTATCACCCGACCGAGGTCATGCGCGTGATCGCCGCGGAGGCAAGGTCGCGCTCAAGGTCGTTGCTTTCACATCGGCAAGCGATCGCTTCGACTTACACCTCGGTGGAGTTTCCCTTGCGCCGGACGGGGGTGGGGAACCGGTTGGGAACCGGTCTGCTGGCGGGGCTCTCGGGTCACGTCTCAGCGGTGATTTTCCGAATCCGGTTCTGCCGCTTGCGCCGAATAGAGCATCGTGCCCCCGGACAGTCCTGTTGAGCTGCTCCGTTCGGCGCAATTCCTTCACTCTTTCGGGTGACGTTAGGGTGACCCACAGGAATCCGTTCCCGCGCTGCCGAAGCACTAGATGACAGGTACCCGGACCAACGCACAGGAGCAGATCATGAAACTCAGGACCAGAGTCGTCAGCGCCGTGGGGATCGCGGCAGTCG
>DASVHT010000327.1:0-5677 GCA_036382455.1 Dermatophilaceae bacterium | reverse complement strand
GCTTGGAACATAACTGACTTTGAGTTAGGGACAGGGCCTGGTTCGGCCTCCCGGCCAACAGCAGCGCGCTTCATTCGGGTACAGCGCAAGGTTGGTGCAACTCCCAGCCCCGCCCGGCTAGATGTATTGGGGCGCACGACGGTGGCAGTTGTGAGCCAGCTCACCTACGCCGAGTGATGCGGGCGCGCTGCTGGAGGAACGTCAGACAACGGGCGGCATCATGGATCTCCTCTATCCGGGGATCGCCATCATCGAGATGAAGGCACCCGGCGAGGCCGACCGCCTCGACCGCCACCGTCCCCAGGCGCTCGAGTACTGGCATCACTCCGACGATGTGGACGCCGGTCGACCGGCGCCGCCGTTCGTGGTGCTGTGTGCGTTCAGCCGTATCGAGAGCTTTTCGAGCATTGGCTCATAGAGCGTTCGCCGCATCAGATCCCGGACACTTTGGAGCCGCATTTCAAAGACGACGGCAGTGGCATCATGATCGCTGGGTCGGTCGATGAATTGAAAACCAACATCGCTTCTGAGCGTAAGGAAGGCTAGAAAGACGACGTGAACAAGTCTGCGGAGCTCACCCGACTCAGGAAGTTCTTTCGAGAGACGGCCGTGGTCTGGGAAGGTGAGCGCCGTTCATGGCAGGGTTCGTTAATGTCGTCTGAGAGGTGTGGAGGTAGAGGGGAGTGGCACACCCGTTCTGAGCTGGAACCTGAGTGTTTCTGCAGGTCAGAGCATCAGGAACCTTGGCCCGTACAAGGCAGAAGTCGGGGTTCGAGTCCCTGCGCGCCCACGACTGTTCTGAAAATCACAACGAAATCGGCCAGTTGTCCCTGGTCGGAGGCAGGGTTTGAAAGTGGGACCGAAGGGTTCCGCGAGCCAGCTCGGCGCCACAGATCGCTCGTCACCTGATCGTGCGGCAGACCCCGGCTCGCAACGGCCCAATGCCATCGCCACTTGGCTGGCGATGGCCGCCGTGGCACGCGTGCTGCAACGACGGCCGAGCCCAAGGCGATCGGGGCTCGTTGGGGGCGTCGTCGACGGCACGCTCGGAGCACCAAGGGAAGGATGGGACGTCATGGATCGAACCCGGGCCGTAGCGGTAGATGAGTTCCCGCTTGTGGGGCCCTGTAGGACCGGAGGGGTGACCGGTGGGGTACGTTCGCCGCGATGATCACGTTCGACCGGTTGCGGGATGCGGTCCTGGGTGCCGGAAGCGGGCTGGTCTCGGTCTACCGGCGCACCGGCGCGGACGTGCCCTTCGGTGACCCGTTGCCGTCGCACGGCGCCGAGATGGAGGGCTGGTTCTGGCGGGTCACCGATCCGGCGTCGGGCCGGGTCGTCGTCGCCCTCTGTGGCGTGAACCGGCATCCCGCCGGCGACTGGGCCACGGTGGCCGTTGCCCTGCACCCCGGGGACATCGTGCGCTCGGCCGTACTGGATGACGCCCGAGCCGACCGGGCCCACTTCGCTCTCACCGCGGGTAGGTCGGCTGAGGCCCGCTTCGAGGCCTCGGCTGACCGGCTCCGTGTCGACCTCGACGACGTCCACCTCGACCTGCGCTTCTCTGGCTCCTTCGAGTGGCCCAAGGCCTTCGGCGGTGGCGGGATCTTCTCGGCCGTGCCGTTCCTCAACCAGTACTGGCAGCCTTACCGCCTCGGCGGTACCGCCTCCGGTGGCGTCACCTTCGGCGGCAGCGGATCTGGGGGGGACCAGTGGTCGCTCGACGGTGCCGGGGTCTACGGCGAGCGGAACTGGGGCGCCGGGTTCCCGGACCGGTGGTGGTGGGGCCAGGCCCACGACTTCGACGGCGCCGACGTGTCGGTCGCCTTCTCAGGGGGCGTGCTGCGCCTCGGGCCGATCGCCCGGCCGGTGTGCGGGGTGGTCATGCGGCTGGGCGAGCGGGTTATCCGCATCACACCGCCCTCGCCTGTGCACTCCGAAGTCACCCCCGGGCGGTGGGCCGTCCGGGCCCGGTCGTGGCGCCACCAGATCGACCTCGAGGGGGACGGCACCGGCATCGAACCGCACGTGCTGCCCGTCCCGCTCCCGGCCGAGCGACGCAACGTCCACACCGACTTCGAACACCTGGCCGGTCAGCTCCGCTGCGTGGTGCGTGAACGCGGCCAGGTGGTGTTCGACGGCACGTCCGAGCTGGCCGGCCTCGAAGTGGGGAGCCTGCCAGGCCGTGACTGAGCCCAGCTCCCCCGAGGCGGCGGTGCGCGAACCCGGGCGTCGTCGCCGCCACCGGGCCCGAATCGTCGGGGCCATCGTCGGGGTCGCCCTGATCGCAGGTGTGACGACGTTCGTCGTGCTGTGGAACCGGGGCTCCTCCCGGCCGGTGTCGATGGGGGAGGCCCGCCACCGGGCCGGAGCTCCCGGCACCGACCAGTCGACCGGCGCGGAGCCGTTCCGGCCGGCGGCCGGTATCTATCGGTACCGCGGTGAAGGCACCGAGCACCTCGACATGCCGCCGCTGACCCAGACCCAGGGCCCCGGCATCCCAGGCACCGTGACCCACCTCGAGGGCCAGTGCTGGAGGCTCCGGGTCGACTACAGCACGAACCATTGGCAGAGCTGGGACTACTGTCCGACCGGTTCGGGGCTCACCGAGAACGCCGGCGCGTTCTTCCAACGGTTGGACCTGGTCGTGACCAAGGTCGATACCTCGTCGGCCTACACGTGTGACCCACCCGTCGACGCCATCAGGACGACGCAACAAGCGGGCGACCAGTGGATGCAGGAGTGCCGTGGCACCTCGACCGGGTCGGACGGCGAGGTGATCTCCTCCGGCCCATACACCTATGTCGGCCCGGAGCACCTCGACATCGGCGGTACGAACGTGGCGGCCCTGCACTACCACCGGTTTCGGAACCTGACTGGCGGCCAGACCGGCACGGAGGACGTCAACGTGTGGTTCGACGCTGCGACCGGCCTGCCGCTGCGAAACCAGCGGGTCATCACCGTGCACAGCGGTGCCCTGATCGGTGGTGTGACCTACCAGGAGAACGGCAGCTTCCAACTCGCGTCGATGAACCCGACCTAGGCGGTAAACCCGGGACGTGGGCCCGCTCAGACCACGTCGGTGGGCCGGAGCCCCAAGCCGAGCGCGAACCGCCCGGCGCTGCGGTCCCAGCCGGGGTCGTGGGCAAGGCTCGGAGCGTGCCCCCCGGACATGCGGCCAGGAAGCCCGCCCCTGCGACCCCCGATGGGCCGATCAGGGATGACACATATCGCTCACGCCTACGACCAGGCCCTGGATCCGTGGTTGGGTCGATGCACGCTCGTTGCCGGGTCTCGCCGCACGTACCGCCCGGGGGGATTAGATTTCGCGTCCCAGCCCGGCTGCTTGGCGCTTCAGTGTTCGTCGAACCGTGGCGGGGTCGACGCGAAGGGACCTAGCGATCGCCTCGATGGATTCGCCCGCGTGGTGGCGACCGGCGGCGTCATGGATGTCGGCCTGGGTCATCTTGGGCTTGTTGATGCGCCGAGGTACGCCGCGAGCTTCAAGGTGGCCGGCGACGGTTCGTCGATGAATCCGGAACTCTGCGGCGAGGTCGACGAGCGATCGGCCAGTTCGATAGGCGGTGACGAGCCGGTCGATCTCGGACTCGTCGAGGCGGCGCTGAACGAAACGCCGAACCGGTTCCAGAGGTCGCGGCTCCTCACGAGCACCGGGTGCGCCCGCGCCGCTGGATCCGACAGCGGCGTCAGGGTTTGAAAGCCGTCCCTTTTCCTCCGGAGGGGCCTGTGCGAAGCACACTGAAGCCCGATTCGAGGTGTCTCCGGCGGCCTTCCGCGACCGGCGCGAAGCCTGCGACCTCTGTCCCGTAAGGGATTCCACGACTTCGGGAGGGTTTGAAAGCCGTCCCCAAAGGTCCACTGGAAACGGCGGGGGGGCAAGGCAACCGCACACCCACGGTCCAAAGCCGCCGCGCAGCCGCCCCGAGGACGGGGCCGCCCGGGGCCCCTGAGCCGAAGAGGCCCCCACCCGAGCGGGGAGGCAAGAAGGGCAGCGGAACCGGGGGCTTCCGGATGCGGCCGCAACAATGGGCCCCGGAGTTCGAATGGGCGCCGCCGAGCCGGCGATTGGGGATGGCCGGTGGACTCCGGCTTGTCCCTTGGATTAGCTCGAGTCGCCCGAGCTAAAGAACGTGGCGAAGCTGCCTGCGACGACGGTGACGACGAAGATGGCCCACACCTCGAGGCCGACATCGACGATCCTTCCGGCAACCGTGAGCGGGTTCTTGATCTGCGACGACACAGTCAGCATCTGCACGGCAGCGAAAAAAGCTGCGTCACCGAATCCTTTGATGTCTCCGCCTTTCTGGCCGCCCTCGAATACCCATGTGAGCACTGCGCCGATGGCATAAACCAGAATTGACAGGCCGAATGCAACTAGCAGGCGGGCAAGTAGGCGCCGGTGCCGTTCTTCTGTCTTCAAGAGTCTGGACAATTCTTCTCGTATCACAACAGAGTCTCCTTTCACCCCGCGCAGCGGCGTGAGGGCATCCGATGTTGGCTCGGCCCTTCGGCAGAGGCAAGGCCTTTGTCCTCTGGTTGCGCACGGTGATGAGGGCCACCGTGGACATGTACCCGGGCCAACAGCGGTCCGGCGCGTGTCACGAGATTGAAGAAGGTGAAACAAGATGGCTGGAAAGACAGATCAGATGAAGGGCAAGGCCAAGGAGGCCGTCGGCGACCTGACCGGGAACAAGGACCTGAAGTCAGAGGGCAAAGCGGACCGCCAGGCCGGTGAGGTCAAAGAGAAGGTCGGCAAGGTCGAGGACAAGGTCGAAGAGGGCATCGACAAGGTGAAGGGCGTCCTCCACAAGTAGGAGGGATTCGTCGTCCGTCCAGCGGTTCCCGCTGACCGATCGAGAAGGTTGGTCAACCGGGGGCCGACAAAGGCACCGCGGTGGGCTTGTCAGCATGAGCGCACCGTGTGCTGTCTAAGTCAGTGGGTATCGCATCGTGCGGCCCAAGAAAGTTGGGAACAATGTACATCGGCCTTGGAGCACTCGTCTTTGTCCTAGTAGTTGTCGCGATCGTCTACTTCGTCCGTCGGGCATAGGTAGCTGTTCGGGACGTCGTCAGCTTGGGTGCCAACCACGCACCCGGCGAAGCCTCTGAATGTCGTGGTCATGAGCCAGACAACTAAATGGAGGCAAGAGAAATGGGTTTGACCGGAATGGGGTTCAGCTCCGTGGCTATCGCTGCGGGTGCGATCATGTATTGGGCAGTGACCTACCCAGGGCACGGCTTCCGATTCTCGACCGTAGGGGTCATCCTCATGGTGGTAGGGGCGATCGGTCTGGTGATCTCGACAATCGTGTTCGCGGTGTCGCGTCGTCCCGCGGGCGGCACTCGGCATGCGTACGACAAGCAGACCATCGATGCGGAGGGTCGTTCGACCGAGGTGCACGAAGTCGTCAAGTAGGCATGGGAGAGAGTGTCCGGTTCGCGGCGATCTCCCAGTCTGGTGGGTGCCCCACTCGTGCCGTTCCGGGCGCATGCAACTTTCGCGAACAACAAGGTCGCCGGAGGGACCTCTCCGGCTCAAATGACGCTCCCGGAGACGACAGGGTCTGGGAGTGGCGACGGATGTCAGCGCACTTCGAATCGGCGATCTCGCGTCTCCGACCGACTACAGAACGACGCGCCATAACGACGGCCGTCG
>DASVHT010000326.1:0-3941 GCA_036382455.1 Dermatophilaceae bacterium | reverse complement strand
GTACGTGTCGCCGCCCAGGGTGAAGCGGTGTCCCTTCGGGGTCTGAAACCGTCTACCGCAGGGCGGCAACGGCCGCCCGGCTGGGACGGTCACCCGGGCACGGCGACGAGCCGGTGAGCTGTCGTCGTGGCCCGATAACTTTTCCCTATCGGGCCACGGCGGGCGAAGCCCAGGGAGGCGGGGGACCGGGCGGAGCAGGTGCTGTCTGCACGGCGGTCACTGGTCGGGTTGGTCGGGCGTCGGATCTTTCCAGTCGTCCGGAGGCTCGATACGTGCCTGTACGCCGGCGTGATCTTGCAAGAGGTACAGGAGTCCGCCGCCATCTATCAGTTCGATCGGCTTTCCGTTGGCGAATTCGTGGGAGGCGGCCCCGTATCCGCTCGTTGTGACCAGAATCCCTTTGCTGGCGCCTTCGTTCTGCAGGGTGCCGAACAAGTCTCGTACGGCGCTGACGCCCACCGTATGCCTGTACCGCTTGGCTTGGATGACCACCTTGCCTCCGAGTATCGGCCTTGAGTCATAGGCGACACAGTCCACCCCTCCGTCTCGCGAGGGGCGCGTCTGTTTGGTTTCCAGGCCCATGGCCGAAAACAAGTTGGAGATGATTCCCTCGAACTCGGTGGGGGATAACTCCATCAGGTTGGGCCGGGAGTCGAGAGCGTCAAGGACGTTAACGTCGGCCACGAACCGCGGGTCCACCATGTCGAACTCAAGCACCGGTCGGACTGGGGTGAGCTCGGCCGGGCTGCGAGAGAAGCTGGCTTTAAGGCCCTTTAGGCATGCCGTCGGTTCGACGTGCGCGAGGTCGAGCTCAGCGAATTGCCGGCGAGTTGTGCGCACGGTGACCAGGCACGGGCGGACGGTCTTGCCTGTTCTGGGGTCTAGGCCGCTGACCATCCCGTTGAGCACGACGGTCTCGACGTTGCCCCACGTGTCGGCCTCGAATAGCTCGTGGATAGTTCGGAGCGAAACCTGGGCGACAACGGAGGCGTACTGGGCTTTTACCTGTGATTGGGGCCGAGGGGTCGATGTGACTTCATCCCTCGCCTTGACATACCTATAGGCCTTAACGTTGGGAATGACCCCAACGCCGGGCAGTTCGTACTCGACGACGAGCTGACGGGAGTCCGGGACCCAAGCGAGGCGGAATGAACGCTCGAAGTCCTCGGGGTAGGTGCTTTCCTGCAGCACCATCCCGAAGTACGCCATGATTGCTTCTGGTTGGCCAGCCGCCATGTCGCTCTTGAACGAGTCGATATCTTGGTTGTGAGCCTCCACTTCGGCGGCTTCTTCACGCTGGGCCTTCTCGAATGCGGTTCCAGCCTTTTCGAGACACCGCTTGCGATCCGCCTCGCCCAGCACATGTTGCTTTTGGGCGAACGCGAACTGCTTTTGGGCGCTTGTGAGACGCTCCTGTTGGGTTGCCTTGGCGAAGAACTTCCCCAAGCCGGTCGGCGGCGGCGGCGCGAACTTGGACCAGTCGGGGCGCCGGGCCGGGTTGGCCAGTGCGCCTGGATCGAAGTTCTTTAGCTGCGTCTCCTTCTTCAGCCGATCGAGGTCGATGACGTCGTCGACGATCAAGGTGGCGTCGAGGAGACTGTCGAGCGCATGCCAGTGGGCCGCGAGTTCCGCGTTCATGGCGTCGACCTCGTCGGCCTTGGCTAGCGCGTACTCCCGAGCTTGCTGACGCACCGCCGCTAACCGTGCTCGCTCCGTGGCAGCGACCGTGCGCAGGTGCTGACGTTCTGCTGTGTTCACGGCACGGGCGTATGCCGCTTGCTGGCGAACCTGCTGGCGTTGAATTTGGGCCATAGTCGCCACGAAGCCCCGGCGGCGACTCATAACATCCTCATCTTCTGCTGATCGTGTGAAAAGCCACGGCGCTCAGTTTCCATCGGCGGGTCCTCGTCCGAGTCTGCTTGCTAGGGCGTAGGTGGCGTGCCGGTCAAGACTGTTGCGGGAGCGGTCGTACCGCCGGGTAGTGCGGGGATCGGCATGGCCGGCGAAGTCCTGAACGTCCCGGAAGGGGACGCCGGCGTTGAGCGCTGCGGTGATGGCGCTGTGACGCAAGCTGTGTGGGCTCAGCCGGTCAGCAGCGGGAAGGGCGGCACGACGGGCGAGTCGACGTACCAGGCGCCAGGCGCTTGGTTCGGTGAGGCGCTTGCCGTTCTTGTCGAGGAAGATCGGCCCGCTCGTGCGCTCGGCGATGTAGGTCTCCAGCGCTCTGGCGGTGGCGGGGGCAAGGGCCTCGGTGCTGCGCTTGCCGCCCTTGCGGGTGAGCTCGAGTACCCGGTGCCCGAAGTCGTGGGTCAGGTGCTCGATGTCTCGGGACAGGGCCTCCCCGATGCGCAGGCCATTGAGGGCCAACAGCGTCATGAGCGCAGCCGAGCGCAGCCCATCGGCCTCGGCGGCCTCCAAGAGCTTGACCAGCTCTTTCTCGTCGAGGCCAACGGTGGATGAGTGCTCGGAAACCTTGGGGCGCTTGACCCGGACGATGGGGGAGGACTCGATCAAGCCGGCATCGACGACTGCGTACTCGTAGAGGCCGGACAGACAAGACAAGCGCCGAGCGATGCTCGAAGCTGCCGCCGGCTTGCCGGTCTTCGGCTGGGGGGCTTCGGTCAGGTCCGCTATCCAGCGGTCGATGTGGTGGCGCTGGGCCCGGAGCGGGTGGACGCCGGCTCCCGCACACCAGGCGTACCAGGCACGGATGTCGCTGAAATACGCCCGGCGGGTGTGACCCCGAAAGCCGACGAGGAAGGCCGCAGCGAGGCGCCAAGCGGGGTCGGAATCCAGCTCCGGGACGCCCAGAGCTCCATCGGGTAAACGGTCGAGGCCCACGGAGGGCACACCTGGCCGGCTGATTTCCGACATCAGGCGGCCCCGTAGGGGCTACGTCGGCGCTGGTCGTAGAGCTGTAGCGCTGCGTTGGTGAAGGTGAACGGGACTTGCACCACCGTCAGCACTTGATCGACGTCGGTGGTGAGCCGCACGTCAAGGACGCCGGCCTCGGTGGTCCGTGCCATCTCCTCACGTTGGAGGAAGGAAAGCGATGCCCAGTACCGGCCGTGAGTCAAACCGCTACAGAGCCGCCACATGAGGGCAGAGAGGTCGCCACCTAGCTTGGTGGCCTCGCCTGCCTGGCGGACCACGGACTCGTAGCCGAACTGGCCGCAGACGTCGTTCGGGTCGAGTCCCAGCGCTATAGCCAGGGACCGGATCTCGGCGATCCGCTCTTCGGCGGTGCGCCTACCCTCGAAGACCTCGGCTGGCACAAGCTTGCGGACTTGGCCCGACTCCCACGCTTCGTGTCGGGCCAGTTTGAGCCGTCGGCGCAACCGTTCGGAGCGTTGCGGAGGAGCTAGTAGCCAGACGGCGGTCGCTGCGTTCTCGATCGCCGACCGCAGGAGGGTGTAGGGAGCATAGGGGTGCAGCACCCGGGCGTCGCCCAGGAGCGACCTGACGGCGTGGAGATGGTCGACGGCATGGGTGATCCCGTTCCAGGCAGCGTGTGCAACCTGAAGATCGGGACTCTTTCGGGCATCGCCAACAAGAGGACTTCCGGGCTCGACCTCTGGCGACGAGCGACCCGTTATGGCGAGCCACTCGTCGATGGCGGCGAACATGACACCGCCGTCGAGGACGAGTCCAGTCGCTGCTCCCCTGTCGGCCATTCAGTGCAGGATAATGCCCTTTATCCAGCAGTGCTTAGGGTCGACCGATGACCCAGCTGGCCGAGGACGAGCTGACGTCGGCTTGTCGGTCACCCAGGGGCCTGCACCCGGCCGAGCGCGAGCTGGTCGCCGCGGTTGAGGCCGGAGCGATGGACTACTAGGGCGCGCGGGTGTGGTGGACCGTGGCCAGAGCCTGGACGGGACAGGTGGAGCCCGAATGTCCGCGAATCGGGGCATGCTCGTCGAGCCAAGACGACTTCGCAGCAG
>DASVHT010000325.1:0-5239 GCA_036382455.1 Dermatophilaceae bacterium | reverse complement strand
AGCGTTGCCTTCGGTCCTTGGGATCCGTGGGGTTTTGGGACGCCATCCACGCAGATTCCGTCTCGAACCGACGGTAGCCGCGAGCCAATATCGACCCCGACAACCCCTGAGACCTCCACAGAGTCCATCATTCTCACGTGAGGACCGATGCAGGAATCCTGCTGACAGGTCGACTTGTCACGCCGTCAGCCGTCGTCAGCGACGGCGCCATAGTGGTCGACGGTGACCGGATCGTCTTTGCTGGCAAGGCTTCCGAGCTTCCGCCGCAGTGGAGGAATGTGCAGCCTCCTGCTGGCTGGACGGGGCGTCACACGTTGTTGCCCGGACTGGTTGACGTGCACTGCCACGGCGGCGCCGGCGGCGAGTTCGGCCCTGACGCACCATCCGCCGCTCTGGCGGTCGACCATCACCACCGGGGCGGCACCACCTCACTGATGGGCAGCCTGGTCTCCAACACCCACGATGCCCTGGTCAGCGGGGTGACGACCTGCGCGGCACTGGTCGCCCAAGGTGACCTGGCCGGCATACATCTGGAGGGTCCGTTCCTGTCGATGCAACGCCGTGGTGCCCAGAACCCTGCCGCCCTCTGCGACGTCGACGCCGTCTTGGTTGAGGCCCTGGCTGAGGCTGCCGCGGCTGCGGGCGCACCCGGAGCAATCGCCCAAATGACCTTCGCCCCCGAACGCCCGGGTGCAGCGGCCCTTCCGGCACTGCTGGGCTCGCACGCCATCGTGGCCGCCGTCGGCCACACCGATTGTGACGCCGAGACCGCCTGGGCCTCACTTCGCGCCAGCCTCGACTCGGCTCCACGGGGTGGACGACCGCTGGTCACCCACGTCTTCAACGGTATGCCGCCCCTCCACCACCGCGCGCCGGGCCCAGTCAGCGCCTGCCTCGCCGCCGCCGGGCGAAGTGAGGCGGTCCTGGAAGTGATCGGTGATGGTGTCCATCTGGCTCCCGCCACCGTGAGGATGCTCTTCGATCTTGTTGGCGCACAAGGGATTTGCCTCATAACCGACGCCATGGCCGCCAGCGGGATGCCCGACGGCACCTACACCCTCGGCGGTCAGGACGTCATCGTCGCCGGGCGCACGGCTCGGCTCGCCGAAGGCAACTCGATCGCCGGCGGGGTGGCCACGTTGCTCGACGTCGTCCGGTGGTGCGTGCAGTCTGCGGGCATTCCGTTGCTCGACGCCGTCACCGCAGCTTCGTTTACACCGAGCAAGGCCCTCGCGTTGGCCGGCATCGGCAGGTTGCAAGCAGGCCACCTCGCCGATGTTGTGGTCATCGACGACGAGATGTCACTTCACGCCGTGATGCGCCACGGCGAATGGTTCCCGGTCAACACATGACCAGTGGCAGATGCGATCACCAATTGGAGCGGCGTATGCAGACGATCATGGCTCAGGAGGTCGCCGAGCAACCGGCCGCCATCGCGGCAACCCTGGCTGCGCTGCGCCCTCTGCGCGCACGGATCGCGCAGCTCGCTGCCAACCGTCAGCAGATTCTGTTCGTCGCGCGCGGCTCGTCGGACAATGCGGCTATCTACGGCCGCTACCTGCTCGAGGTGCACGCTGGACGGACCGGCGCACCGGCGGCGCCGAGCGTGGCCACGCACTATCGCCGTGACCTCGACCTGACCGGAGCCCTGGTCGTCTGCATCTCCCAGTCAGGCCGGACCGAGGAGATCGTCCAGACCCAGGAGTGGGCCAGGAACTGTGGGGCCGCCACGATCGCGGTCACTAACGTCGCGGGCAGTCCGCTGGCTGAAGCCGCTGACCTGGCGTTGGTCACCCAAGCCGGCCCTGAGCGGGCGGTCCCCGCGACGAAGACATTCACCACCCAGCTCACCGCCATGGCGGTCCTGGCCACCGCGCTGGCCCCTGATCCGACGGCCCTGGACGCCGACCTGGACCGGGTGCCGGCGGAGATCGAAAAGCTCATCGCCAATCGCGCTGGTGTCGACGAGGCTGTGACTCTGCTCGCACGCACCAACGAGGTGCTCGTTAGCGGACGCGGACTGGCGCATGCCGCAGCCGTCGAGACCGCGCTCAAGCTGGAGGAGACCTGCCTGCGCCCAGTCCGCGGCCTGTCCTACGCGGACCTCAAACACGGCCCCATCGCAATCGTCGACCCGCAGCTAGTCTCGATCGTCGTGGCCGCACAGGACGGGCCCATGCTTGACGGTCTCACCGAGCTGCTCGATGACCTGCGCTCGCGTGGGGCCCTCACCGTCGGCATCGGTGGCGACAGCAGGTTCGCCGCCGCAGCCAACGTGAGCGTCACCGGGCCCGACCTCCCCGAGATGGTCGCACCGATCGGCCTGGTCGTCGCCGGTCAACTGCTCGCCGAGGGCCTGGCCCTGGCCCTTGGGTTGAACCCCGATGCCCCCCGCGGTCTGAACAAAGTGACTCAGACCGACGAATGACGGCAAACATGCCCTTCAGGATCTCAGGAGAGACTCACCGCTCGCGCCATCGACAGGCTTGCGTTTGCGCATGATGCCTCCCAATCCGAAGATCCCGCGGGGGGCGGCAGCACCCAAGACGGCCAATGACGTCGACCGATTGTTGAGAGCCGGCCACCCGAGTCGTGTGCCGGTAACGTTCCGTGACATCGAGGAGGAGGTGCGCACACGGCGACGGCGCCTTCAGAGTCTGCTCAATCCGGTTTTCAGGCTGTCACGGTCCGGGTCCGAGTTGGTCGCTTCTGGTCGGTTGGTCGCTCATTCCGGGAGGGACTATGGACCACGCGCAGGGTAGTCACCCTATGAGCGCAGATAGAACGAAGAAGGTCGCGACGACGATGGTTGCCCTGGCCTGGCTTTCTGACCAGATCTCTGACCAAGACGTGTCGGGACGACGCGAGACGCCTGGGGTCAGCAGAGTCATCGAGGCCGGATCCTCGGGGGAGAACTGAGACGAATAGAACTGGCAGGCACTCCTTGGATGTGGCCTTGTCTGCTCATAACCCGGAGGTCGCAGGTTTGCAGTTCGCCGAGGGGTTGCTACGGTCGTCATTTCACACGGGAGGCGGCCGCATAGGGTGGCCGCTATGGAACTGCGCGTGTTCATTGAGCCTCAGCAGGGGGCGTCGTATGCCGACCAGCTCGCCATCGCGCGCAAGGCAGAGGAGTGCGGCTTTCCTGCGTTCTTCCGCTCGGATCACCTGCTCGTCATAGGCGACGGCGATGGCCTGCCGGGGCCCACGGACACCTGGACGACGCTGGCGGGCCTGGCCCGCGATACCAACACGATCCGGCTCGGCACCCTGGTGACATCGGCAACTTTCCGGCACCCCGGGCTACTGGCGGTGCAGGTGGCCCAGGTCGACGAGATGTCAGGCGGACGGGTAGAGCTTGGGCTTGGCGCGGGCTGGTCCGAACGGGAGCACGCGGCATACGGCATCCCCTTCCCCGAGTCGGTGGGCGAGCGGTTCGACCGGCTCGAGGAGCAGTTGGCCATTATCACCGGGCTCTGGCAGACCCCCGTCGGGGAGTGGTTCACCCATGAGGGCGGGCACTACACGCTGGTCGACTCGCCTGCGCTGCCGAAACCGGTGCAGGCTCCGGTGCCGATTGTGATCGGGGGAACGGGCAGGCGCCGGACCCCGGAGCTCGCCGGGCGCTATGCGTCGGACTTCAACCTGCCGTTCGTGTCCGTCCAGGAGTCGGCCGGGCTGTTCGAGAACGTCCGTGTGGTGGCGGGCGCGGCCGGGCGTGACTTTTCCACCCTCACCTTGAGCAACGCCTTGGCAGTCTGCGCCGGGCGGGATGAGACCGAGGCGCGTCGGCGGGCCGCCGCCATCGGCCGCGACCTGGACGAATTGCGGCACGACGGCCTCGCCGGGTCACCGGACGAAATCGTCGACAAGATAGGCCAGTACTCAGATGTGGGTACCAGCCGGATCTACCTTCAGGTGCTCGACCTGCATGACCTCGACCATCTCGAGCTCATCGCGTCGGAGGTCATGAACCAGCTCCGCTGACGGTGTCGCCCAGATGCTGCTAACACTTTGCTAACCGTGGCCCGGATCGGATTGGACACCAACGCATCGCCTGGCTCTCAGCCAGGCCCGCCGCGGCCTCTTAGGATCGTGACGGACGGCCTGGGCTCTACTTGTAATGAATAGGTCATCGGTGGCCGGGCAGGCAGGACTCAACTGGTAGATCTTGCCCTCAATTGCGACTACCGGGGGAGCGGGGCACGCGCCCGGAAGGTCCGATTGGGACCGGCTGACGTCGGCTGTTTGTGGGGAATGCGCACGGAAGTTGTTGCGGGTCAGTCGTTTCCGCTGGTCATCCCCGTTTCTACAGGGATGACCTGCGCAAACGCCCAGGAGCAGACTTGCGGAGTCACGTGACAGCGGACACGAGAAACTGCCCGGAGACGGCCACGAAGCTGCCCGGTGGCGGACATGAAAACTGCCCGGTGACGGTCATGAGATCTGCCCGACACGATTCCGTCTGCCTCGCCGCGTCCCGCGGCTGAGGCCCCTCCTGGAGTGCGGTTAGCGGTGCTGAAGCGCCTACCGCCCCCAGGAGGGACACCGTGCGTCGGAGGCCTCAACACGCTCCAAGGGATCAACCATCCAGTGAGGCTTCGCCACGGACAGCCCGACACAGGTTTCAGGTCTCGCGAGCAATTCTCCCGTGAGGCACGCGTCCACTTAGCGAGCACATTAGGTGAGTCTGGTCGGTCTGTTGCCTCACCCATGCCGGCCGCCTAGCATCACTGGCATGGACGTTGTTGGCTTTAGACCGGAGCATTCACAGTTTGTCTATACCTTCGGTGGCGCCGCGCCGGTGATGCGGGTCGGCCCGGGAACAGTCCTCCAACTGTGGTCGGAGGACGCCTTCAACCACGCTCTCACGTCCGTGGAGGACGTTGCCAGCAAGGTGCTGGATTTCCGGTATCTCAACCCGCAGACCGGACCGTTCTATGTGGAGGGGGCGGAGCCGGGGGATACCTTGGCAATCCACGTGGCTGGTCTGACGCCGGCGCGCAGTTGGGGTGCTTCCGCGACGATTCCGTTCTTTGGCGGCATGACGAGCACAGATGGAACCGCGATGCTTCAGCAGGCTTTGCCGGAGGCAACGTGGATCTACGAAGTCGACTCTCACGCCGGTACCGTCGGCTTCCAATCACGGTTTGGTGATTTTGAGGTGGCACTGCCGCTGGCTCCAATGCTTGGCACTGTCGGAGTCGCCCCGGCTGGCGGAGAGGTTCGTTCCTCGCTC
>DASVHT010000324.1:0-5142 GCA_036382455.1 Dermatophilaceae bacterium | reverse complement strand
GCCGTATAGCCCGGCCACATCAGACGTGAGAAGACCACCGAACCGCCGCTGGGCGACGAGACAGTCATCGACTCCGCCGTGTCGTTGCTCGGCGCGGCGTTGCTGACAGTCGCCCCAGGGGACGCCACGACCCGCCCCGGCTGTGCCGGCCGGGGTGTCGTCCTTTCGAGGATCCAGGAGAGGGGGTCGTTGCCCACGAACTGCCAGCCGCCGGGAGCCCCCTGCGAAAGGGCGTGGGGGAACGCGTGCTTGATCAGGACGACCCGGTCGAGACCCATGAGGTCGGCATACGTCAGACCCGTGGTGGGCTCCACCGCGAAGAGATACTTCTGCGCATTCTGGCAGGTGCCACCATCCCATCGGATACAGAGCAGGGACGAGAACTTCTGCTGGCCGATGGCGGTGTACGAGTTGACGTAGTCCAAGCCGAGAGTTCGCGGGTAGTTGCCGAAGACCAGGCTGCGCCAGGTCGCCTCGCCCTCCGCCGGTGTCCTGACGGGCGCCCTCTGGCCGAGCTGCAGGGTGACTCCCTGATAGCTGGGGAAGTTCGCCTTGGCAGCGCTGCGGCTTACGGGCATGTGCCACTGGCTCACCCCGAGATTGTTGGGGTACGCACCGACCTGGACCCACAGGACCGCGAGGATGCTCACCAGGACTGCCCCACTGGCGGCCGTGCCTCCGAACCGTCTGCCAAGCAAAATCACGAGGGCGGTAACGACGAGCAGGACGAGACCCCACAGCGCGAACTCAAAGACCCCGTGCGGGGAGGCCGACGCCGAGCGCAGCACGCTGATGACGGCAAGGACGAAAGCGACCACAGCCTTGTTGCGCCACCGGGAGAGCGACGCCGTCCTACTGACCAGGACGCCGACGAGCACGAGTGCGGTCACGGCGAGGAGAGGCAGCATCCTTGCCGGCCAGCGGATCGGGCCGAGATGGCTGGGCCCGGCCGTGACGATGAGCATGACGACGAGCAACATCAGTGGACCGGCCAGCTCGCGAACCAGCCGTCGCGCGCGCCCCCAGTCGACGAAGGCCAGCACCGGCAGGATGAACCATGCGATGTAGCTGACAGGCGCCTGCTGCACCTCTCCCGAGAACCCCTGGATCGCAGGCAGCGCCGTGGGAAGCGCCACGTTCAGGGTCTCCGACCACGGCGCGGTGAGCATGTTGTCGTTGACGACTCCCCTGATGACGCGCCAGGTCACCGACGAGGTGAGGTATCCGGGCAGGAACGTCAGAAGGCCGCACAGCGCCGCGGCGATGGCCACCCCGGCGACCTTCGCGGCCGGAATCCACGACCGGGATCGCACGCCCTCGCCGATGAGCACGCACAGGGAGACCAGCGCCATACCGATCGCACTGTGAACGTAGCCGACACTCAGCGCGAGGTAGGTGAAGACGAACACCGGCACGGGTCCGGACCGCCCGCGCGCGTAGCGAACGCCGCTGGCCCAGGCTTGGGTCGTCCAGGCAAGACCGAACATCGAGGTGACCCAGGAGGCGCTGTCGTAGTACAGGACCCAGCCACTGAAGGGCATCGCTGCCCCCACGACCGCAGCCCACGCCGGGCGAGCGCCGTAGGCCAACGCCACTCGGTAGACACCCAGCGCCAGCACGAGTGCGAAGCAGCCCTTGACCCCGGCTGCGAGCAGGTCGAGTCGGTCCACCATCGGTGCCACATAGTCGATAGCGATCTGGACGGGGTTCCAGAAACCGTTCTGTCCCTCTGCCGTCAGGTTCCCGCCCATCCAAGCGTCCGGTGTGAGGATGGGCAGCCCGCCCCGATGCAGCCGATCGCCGATGTACAACCAGTCCGGAACCGCTCCCGCCTCACTGTCGTCCTGCAGGAAGAACTGGCGGTTGTGCAGCAGTATCAGCAGGTAGCCCAGACCAACGGTCAGCGCGGTGACGACACCCCAGACGAGCCGCGCTCGGCGCGAGGGGGTGGTGACGACAGTCTGAGGCAAAGGCTGCTCTTTCGCGGGAGGCGATTCCAGGACTGGGCATGTTTGGTGGACGGGCCGACGCACGCGCAGTGGACTTGGGCACAGCGTGATGAGTAACAGGTTACCCGCCATACGCGCCTTATTGGTCATCAGTGGACCCGGAAGCAGCCACTCAGGACGACGTCCACGCGGCCAAAGGACCCACCTTCAGCTACGGCCTGAGCAGCGCGTTGACCTCACAGCGGAACCCGCGCGCAGACACAGAACTCGTTGTAGATGAACAGCTTTCCCGCCTTGCGCGGGAACGGGAAGCTGAATGATCGTTCCAGCTCAAGGCCGAGGCTCTCGACCAGCCCGCCGAGGTCCGAGCCCTGCGCGAACCAGATGTGCGTGGGGTCACTGGCATAACCGCGCTCCTGAGGGCACACCAGGAAGACTCGGCCTCCAGGGCGCACAAAACGGAGGTAGTCCCTGAGCAGCTGAAGCGCCTGCTGGCGCTCCATGTGCTCGAGGACATGCGCGACCAGCAAACCGTCGAACAAACCCGGGGCGGCCAGCTCGCCACGCATGAACTCCTCGACGGTGTAGGCGTCGTAGCCCATCGAGCGAGCCAGCGCGACCGCCTCGGTGTTGTGGTCGACCCCGACCGAACCCGATGGCAGAACGCCGAGGTTGCGCCCGATGCCACAACCGACGTCGAGCGTCCGACCGAGGCCTTGGCGGCGCAGGTTCCAATGGTACGGCGCCTGCACGTGCAGGAGACGCTTCCACCACAGAGTCTGTTTGCGGCGGAGCCGATCCGCGTAGTCAGGCGTGTCGGTACTCACGAACCGATCAAACCTCTCATGGCCCCGGCCTGCAGTCGGCGCAACAGATCGGCCGCCGTGGCAGCAACACCCGCCGGGAACGGGGTCAGGTTGCGGCGGTCGAGCTCAGGCCAGACGCGCGACCGCAGGCTGAGATCCCTGGCCTGCATGGCCGACACGCTCGATGCTCCGAGCACGATGCGCGGATTGCGCTTGAAGATGCGGCGCATCTCCGCCAGAACGGCGCCGATGGTGATGGCGCGCTGGGAGGCCAGGATCTTCGTGACCACGAGCGGATACGTCGCCGGCTGCTCCCGGCGCAGGCGCGCCATACCCTCGACGATCAGGCCCGCACAGTCCGGCGCAAAGAGGTAGTCGCGCAGGGTGTCCAGCGAGACATAGATCGAGAGGGGCTGGCCGGTGAGGTGGCTCTGGGCGATCTGCGAGATCAAGCCCTGAGCCTTTGCCAGGTTCTGGCCCGGACCGTAGAGGTTGGCGATACGGCCGATCAGTGACGACGAGCCGGTTCGTCGGCTCCAGGCAGTGACCAGGGCCTCTGCATCCAGCTTGGCCTGACCGTACGCCGCGAGTGGGCCTACGGGGGATGACTCGTCATACGGCGGCCTGCCGACTCCGGCATAGACCCCACCGGCCGAGGAAGCGAAGAAGAACGCTCCGTCGCGCCCACGGGGGGCGGCTGCCAGTGCGTCGAGCGTCCCGCGCAGGGCCACCAGCTCAAGCTCCAGAGCCGCTGCCGAGGTGCCCGTGACTCCCGCCCCGGCGCACCATGCCACCGACCATGGCTGATCTCCGGCCGCCTGCAAGAACTGCACCGCTTGCACGCCCAGCTCCTGGGCGCCGGTGCCGGCATCCGTCCATGTGATGGGCTCAGTCGGGCGCCAGAGCAGTCCGGGCGATCCTGTGGGTTCCCGCGCGCCATCCGTAGCCGTCTTGGGCGCCGCCTTTTTGAAGGCCGTTTCAAGGCTCTGGCCCAGCAGGCCACCACGTCCGATGACCCAGGTCAGCGGTGGCAAGGAAGGAGCTGCGGTCACGACGTGCCAGGCCCGTTCCGCCCAGCCCGACCCAGGGGGCCATCCTTGGCGTCGCCGACGATGAGGTACAGCGGTTTGCCCATGGCCATGTTGACCGCGACGCCGACGTACTCCGCAATGACACCGAGAGAGAACAGGATCGCGCCCGTGCTCACCAGCACGAGGACCATGGTGGAGGTCCAGCCCTGCGTGGTGGCATCCGAGGTGAAGTGAGCCACGAGCAGATAGATGGCGTAGCCGATTCCCCCGACGGCGAAGAGCACGCCCAGCGCGCTGACCATGCGCAGGCCGCGGGTGCCGCTAGAGAGCGCGAGACGCCAGAAGTGCGACAGTAACCGCCTGGTGGAGTAGCCCGACCGCCGCGCACCCTCGTCGCGAAGTCGCACCGGGCACGACGCCGTGGGACCGGTCACCCACCCCATGGCGACGTCGAGATAGACCCCCGAGCCGGAGTACGCGGCAACGCTTCGCCCGATCTCGCCGAGGACCAGGCGATAGCTCTGGAACGTGCCATCGCTGCTCCCGGTGAGAAAGGTGGAGAAGAACCATTTGACGAGTCGGGAGCTGCCGTTGCGCAGCAGATTGTGTGGCGGCCGGTTGACCGGATCGGCGTAGACGAGCTGCGAGCCCTGGGTGAGTGCGACGTCCAAGAAGTTGCCGATGTCGGCTGGGTCGTGCTGCCCGTCCTCATCCATGGTGACAATCCAGTCGCCGCTGGAGGACGCCATGCCAGCCAGCGTCGCCGGGTGCTGGCCGAAGTTGCGGCTGAGCCAGACGGGACGGATGAAGTCGTGCGCTGCGGCCAGCTCACGGATCACCTCGTCGGACCTGTCAGGGCCATGGTCGTTCACGAGGAGCAGCTCGACGACCTGGAACTCGTGACCGTTGGCGGTCGGTGTCGGCACCGTGAGCAGCGCAATCTCCTCGACCAAGGATGCCAGCGTGCGCTCACCCTGATAGACGGGGACCACGATCGAGATGCGGTGCGGCATCGTCCCCTGTTCGGTCATCGAGTCGGACACGGCCCCGAGCCTAGTGCAGCCGCTGCTTTCGGAGACCCTGAGGTCATGGCTGCTCCGCGTGCATCCGACGCCCCACCCAGACATAGGCCAGCCGGCGAGCGTAGGCCGTCCCCCGTGCCATGGCGTTACCTCGCAACAGGTCGGTCCTGCTCAGCAGCCCGGGTTCGTCATCGGCCAGCTGACGGTGGAACCGGATGACCTGGTCGGACTGCTCGCGGGCCAGGCGCACGCTCCACTGCGAGCTGCTCAGGCGGAACGCCGCCAGGGCCGTGTCGATCCCGAGGAAGTCGCCGAGGAGCAGGACGTTGACGTA
>DASVHT010000323.1:0-2396 GCA_036382455.1 Dermatophilaceae bacterium | reverse complement strand
GCCATCCGGGAGGAGTACGCGGAGGAGGAAGCCGAGGCGGCGGAAGCTGAGATCGCCGAGAGAAGTGCGGCGCTCGACGTGCCGCTCAACCTGCGCATCACCAAAGATCTCGATGCTCGGCTGCGGCGTCAGGCCACCGCCGAGCAGATCCCTACCTCGGCACTGGTACGTCGACTGCTCAGGCGCGCCATGCACGAGCATCGCGTCGGCGGCCTGACCGAAGCGAAAGTCGAGGAGATCGCCCGCCGCGTCGCACGTGAAGAGTCTCGCGGCTGAGCCACCTGCCACGCGCCGGACGCCATCGCCGTCCTATGGGATTCCAGCGATCGAGGACATCCGTACGGCGGAGCAGGACGTCCGCGCCGGACGCAGACAGCCCGCCGTGCGTTCGCGGCCGCGCGGCCGTATGCCGACACGTTCACCCGTCAATGCACTAAGCGGATGTGGCCCGCATGTCGCTGGCGTCCCGGTCCGTCCCTCGGGCTCACCAGATGACTTGGACAAGCTCGGCAGAGCTGATTCGAGCGTCGGCGGTCACTAGTGGCAGGCCGAGTTCGATGGCGGTCGCCGTGCTCAGGCGGTCCCACGGGTTCCGCAGCAAAGACAGCGGAAGAGCGGTGAAGGGGACCGCAGTAGACGTTTACCGGGACGGCATCGAGGGCGCACGTTGGATCTGCGAGGAGGGCCACGATTGCCCCTAACTAAGGCGTCGACGGGACCAAAGTGTGTTCTCCGGGTAGTAATCGCGGTGGATGAAGGTCATGGTCGTCTCTGGCGGATGCTGGCGCACCGCGCTGACGGCTTGCCGCCAGATCGACGTGGCCGGCATCCAACGGGCGAGAGTCGCGTGGGATCGGTCGTAGTAGAGCCGGTAGTCGGCCAGGTGCGCGTCGAGCGACGGGGCGACGTCGTGGATCCGGGCAAGGGTCTCGGCCAGTTGCAGGGACGAATCGTCGGTGTCAATGTCCGACGGGCGCGGCGGGTACCCAGGCAACCGGGTCAGCAGCAACGCCGGAACATCACACAGTGCGCCTGCTGGATCGGCTGCCACCACCGCCGGCGCCGGCACCGGCACCGGGGTCGAACACAGCAGCGCGGGTACTCGCCCTTCCCGCTCGACGGTGTAGTCGGGATCCTCGGCCTCCCAGCCGCTGCGTGTCCAACGCACCCGAATCAGACGGTGGGTGCGCCCACGGCTATCGAGGACGTCGAGCGCGTGGTTGACGTGCCAGCCGCCCAGACGCAGGCGCTTCGCCCGGGTGATCCGACTTCCCGATCCGACTGCATCCTGAACCAAACACACAACCTGCTCCGGCAACACCACATGATTCTGACGCACCAGCGCCAGCAGCCCCGTTGACGATCCCCTTGTGAATAACGTCGCCGACCGGCTTGCGCCGCGGTCTCGGCGGCATCGTCCGTTGAGATGATCGTCGGCATGTCCGATGATGCGTGGGCGGCGCTGGCCGATCCGTTCGTCGATGGCGCGTATGCCACGGTCAAGGGCCAGGTTCGCACCTATGTGTTGCACCAACAGCTGCTTGAGCATTTACCGGCGCCTCCAGCACCTGTGCTCGACGTTGGCGGCGACGCGGGCCATCTATCGTTTCCGCTGGCCCAAGTCGGTTACGACGTGACATTGCTTGACCCGTCGCCGGCGATGCTGGACAAGGCTCAACAGCGACTCCAGCGGCTGCCTGCTGAGGCCCAGCGACGGGTGACGCTCTTGCAGGCCGACGGCGAGAACGCCGACGAGGCGGTGAACGGTCGACGCTTCGCCGCCGTGTTGTGCCATGGCGTGCTCGGGTACCTCGAGCAGCCGGAGCCGTTGGTCAACCAGCTGTGCCGGTGCGCCGCTGCCGGTGGCGTGGTCTCAATCATGACGGGCAACGCCAGGGCGATGGCGGTGCGCCCGGCCTTGGAACGGCGGTGGGCCGACGCTCTGGCGTCGTTGGACGCCAGAGCCGAGATCGGGGTGCTGGGAGTGCCGGGCCGAGCCGACACGGTGGAGGAACTCAGCGAGCTCGTGCGGAGCCGGGGCGTGGAGCCACTGCGCTGGCACGGGGTATGGCTGTTTGTCGACTGGCTCGATTTCAGTGGAGCCGAGTTAGACCCCAGCGATTCAAAGCAGGTGGCGGCGACGGCCGCAGTCGAACTCGAAGCCAGCCGACGAGACCCCTACCGCCAACTCAGTCGCGTCTTCGATCTAGTTGGCCGCCGCACCGAGACGGAGGCGGGCTGACCCACTTCACGAAGTAAGCATTCAGGTGACAGCCGTTCCGGCGCTGTGGCCAGGGCATGTTTGTTCGCCAGGTGACAGCGGGCAGGCGGAAGATGTTGGGGCCTGTCCGGTGGGTCAGGTGGGCGCTGGGAACGGCGGCGTCCACGGGTTGTGG
>DASVHT010000322.1:0-6133 GCA_036382455.1 Dermatophilaceae bacterium | reverse complement strand
GAGGATCGTGATCGCTACCAGGAGCGGCGTCGGAAGGACGGTTACGCCGAACAAAGGCAAGGACAGCAGCTGCACCCCCTGGAAGGCCATCACACCAGCTGCGAGCATCTGCCCGGCCAGCTTGGTCAGCCAGTCCAGCTCGCGGATGTCGTCGAGCACCCCCACGGCGCAGACGATGACAGCTCCCATCAGCACCCCCTTCATCTCCCCGCCTTGGAAGATCTGGGACAGGTAGGGTAGCTGGCTTGCCACCAGCAGTGCTGCGACGAACCCGACAAGGATCGCCACTCCTCCAAGACGCGGGATCGGGACATCGTGCACGTCTCGGTCGCGCACGGCTGTGATGGCGCCGGTCGCCAGGGCGAGCCACCTGACGAAGGGGGTGGCGGCATACGTCATGACCGCGGCCACGACGAAGACCAGGAGGTACTCCCGCACGTTTCAGCGCCTAGCTAGGGACGATGCAGCCAAGGGATCAGCCGCGACTCGTTCGAGGGTATGCCGGGAAGCGGCCGACGAGGTCAGTCACCTCCGCGCGGATCTCCTTGGCCGTGGCATGGTCGGGGTCGCCGTCGGTCTGGGTCACCGCCCTCGCGATGAGGTCGGCAATGACGACCATCTCGTTGGTGCCCATGCCCTGGGTCGTCACCGACGGTGTGCCCACTCGGATGCCCGAAGCCGTGTTCGGCGGCTGAGGGTCGAAGGGTATGGCGTTCTTGTTCAGTACGATGCCGGCCACGCCCGCGCGGGCTTCGGCGTCCTTGCCGGTCACACCGACCCCCTGCAGGTCATGCAGGGACAGGTGGGTGTCCGTGCCTCCGGTGATCGGACGAATACCCCTCTCCCCCAAGGACGTTGCTAGCTGCTGCGCATTGGCGATGACCTGCTTGGCATAGACCTCGTATGCCGGCTGGGCGCACTCGAGGAGGTTGACCGCCTTGGCGGCGATGACGTGCATCAACGGTCCGCCCTGCATCATCGGGAACACGGCCTTGTCCAGCTTGGCGGCGTACTCCTGCTTGCAGACGAGCATTCCGCCGCGAGGTCCACGCAGCACCTTGTGCGTCGTGAAGGTGACGACGTCGGCATACGGCACGGGGCTCGGGATCGCCTTGCCGGCGACCAGCCCGATGAAGTGTGCGGCGTCGACCCAGAAGATCGCGCCCACCTCATCGGCGAGGTTGCGGAAGAACTCGAAGTCGATCAGCCGTGGGATGGCCGAGCCGCCGGCGACGATGAGCTTGGGCCGGTGGACCCGTGCCAGCTCTGCCACCTGGGCGTAGTCGATGTCCTCGGTCTCCTTGTCCACCCCGTAGTGCACGGCGTTGAACCACTTGCCGCTGAAGGAGACCTTCGACCCATGCGTCAGGTGACCACCGTGCGGCAGGGACATCGCCAGGATGGTGTCGCCCGGCTGACAGAAGGCGCCGTAGACCGCAAGGTTGGCGCTGGCCCCCGAGTGCGGCTGGAGGTTGGCATGGTCGGCGCCGAACAGTGCCTTGGCCCGCTCGATGCCGATCGACTCAGCCTTGTCGACCTCGGAACAGCCCCCGTAGTAACGGCGCCCGGGGTAGCCCTCGGCATACTTGTTGGACAGGGTGGAACCCATTGCGGCCAGCACTGCCGGGCTGGTGAGGTTCTCGCTGGCGATCAGCTGAAGGCCACCGCGCAGGCGGTCGAGCTCGGAGAGCAGCACCCCCGCGATCTCCGGATCCTGGCTGCTCAGCTGACCGAAGTCGGAGCCGTAGAAGGTCTGGTCCATGGACATGGGCGCGCCCAGAGAAACGTGAAGATGAGGGTGGCCAAGGTGGCGCGCTCATTCTATGGGGTGCTCGCCCGACGGCCCAGACAGGTCGCCGAGCCGCGCTCAGTTGCCCAGCTCGACCTCGCCCAGGACCTCCTGGACCCGGCCGACGGGGACGGCGCCTGCTCGCAGGATGACCGGAGCCTCGCCGGTGCAGTCCAGGATCGTGGAGGGCAAGGAGTCGGAGGAGGGCCCGGCATCCAGATAGACGCTGACGGCCGACCCCAGCTGGGTCTGCGCCTCCGCGATGGTCCTGGCCGGGGTTTGACCTGAGACGTTGGCGCTGGTCACGGCCATGGGACCGACCACATCCAGCAGCCCCAGCGTGATGTCGTTCTTGGGCATCCGCACTGCGACGGTGCCGTTGGTGTCGCCCAGGTCCCACATCAGCGAAGACTGCGCGACCAGCACCAGAGTCATCGGACCGGGCCAGAAGGCCCTGATCAGATCGCGCGCGTAGACCGGGACCTGGGTGGCCAGACCATCGAGCGTCTGCACGGTCGGAATGAGCACCGGCGGGGGCATCTCTCGCCCCCGGCCCTTGGCCGCCAGGACGGCCGCCACGGCATCGGGAGCGAACGCGTCGACGCCCACGCCATACACGGTGTCGGTGGGCAGCACGACAAGCCTGCCCCGCCGAACCGCCTCTGCCGCGGCTGCGATGCCCTTCGCCAGGCCCTCCGGTGTCGTGCAGTCGAACACCGGGCTCATCGGATGCCTTGCGTCATCTCGGTCACGGCGAAAGTTTCTCACGGCCCGCGCCGCCGTACGTCGGTTCCGGCAGGCAGACTGGGTGCTCCTGGCCCAAATCCAAGGACGTGCGTCGTGTCGAGCCAACCGCTGCAGGACCTCGAGCTGAGGGGCACCTCGTTGCGCGAACGCCCTGAGATGGGCACTGGGTCGCTGACCTTGGTGCGGTGCGACCTGAGCGGTGCCGATCTGCGAGGGCTCGACCTGCCCGGCTGGACGTTCAACGACTGCAACCTCAACGAGGCCAGGCTGACCGGGGCAAGGCTGGACTCGGCCCTCTTCAAAGGTGGCAGCGCATGTAGCGCAACCTTCATCGACGCAGACCTGACGGGAGCCCGGTTCGAGACCGTGGATGCCTCGGACGCCCGCTTCGGCGGGGCCCTGATGACCGAGACGGAGTTTCACGGGTGCCGGCTCATGGGAACGACTTTCGAACGCTCGCGAGGACTTGGCATGCTCCTCCAGAGCTGCAACCTGTATGCCGCGAACCTCAACGGGTGCGCCCTGGCCAACGCCGCGCTCACGGGCCTGCGCCTGACCGAGGCGTCACTGCGCGGGGCGGATCTACGTGGCAGCGACCTGTCAGGCTCGGTGCTGCTCAATGCCGATCTGTACGCCGCAAGGTTCAAGGGCGCCGATCTGCGCGGAGCCGACCTCGGGCCGATCGACCTGGACCGGCTGGGAGCACTCTCGGGCGCCATCATCAGCCACGCTCAGGCCGAGCGCATCCTGGTCGAGCTGGCGAACGTCGTGGTGATGGACTGAGCAGGTGGCGCTCTCATCAGTCGGCAGCCTGATCAGTCGGCAGCCTGATCAGTCGGCACGAGTCGCAGTGACCGCGCGCGGCCGTCCGTTGAGGTCTACGTGGTCCTGGATGCCCCGCCAGCAGCCAGTGGCCCGAAGCGCTGCCGGGAGCGAGATCCCCTGCACATCAGCGTGTTCCATGACGAGAAGGCCGCCCGATCGCAGGAGAACCGCGGCACGGGCCGCGACCTCAAGCGGGATCCTCAGACCATCTGAGCTGCCGCCGTAGAGCGCGACCGAGGGGTCGTGGTCGCGCACCTCCGGGTCGTTCGGGACCGCGCCAACGGGGATGTATGGCGGGTTGCTCACCACGACGTCCACGCCTCCCTCGAGATCGGGGAACGCGAGCGTCGCGTCGCCGAGGCGGAGGTCGACGTCGAGCCCGAGGTCGTCCCGGTTGCGGACCGCCCAGGCATGGGCCAGGTCGGACAGCTCGACGGCATGGACCTCGGCAGCCGGGACCTCGTCCTTGACGGCCAGGGCGATCGCCCCCGACCCGGCGCAAAGATCCACCACCACCCACGGATCTAGGCGGTTTGTCCGGGGTTCAGGTGCCGATCTAGGCAGTTTGTACCGCAGGTTGTCGACGTAGGTCGCGGCGCTGGGTTCAATCTGCCTAGATCCGTGGGAATCGCCGGGCAAATTGCCTAGATCCGCGGGGGTGGGCCGAGCAAACTGCCTAGATCGGGAGATGAGGTGGGAGATGGCGAGGCCGGCAACGAGCTCGGTCTCGAAACGGGGGATGAAGACGCCGGGCCCGACCGAGAGCTCGAGCCGGCGGAACCCCGACCGCCCGGTCAGATGCTGCAGCGGCACCCGGCGGGCGCGCTCGGCCACGAGGATGTCGAGCCCATCGGGTGCCGGTGCGCCCATGATCATCAGCTTGCGCACCTCACTGGTGGTCATCTTCAGGGCAGCCGCCGCCAAGGCCACTGCGTCGGCCTCAGCGCTGTCGATGCCGGCGTCCGCCAGGGTCCTCTCGGCATGGCGAACAGCCTCGCGCAAAGAAGGGTTCACAGCCCCGAAGAGCCGTCCGCGACAGCCGCCATCCGAGCCTCGTCGTCCGTGTCGACAGCAGACTGCACGATCGGGTCGAGGTCGCCGTCCAGAACCATGTCCAGGTTGTAGGCCTTGTAACCCGTGCGGTGGTCGGCAATGCGGTTCTCCGGGTAGTTGTAGGTCCGGATCCGCTCCGAACGGTCAACCGTGCGGATCTGGGACTTGCGCTGGGCCGAGGCCACGGCGTCCGCCTCGTCCTGGGCCAGCTGGTGAAGACGGGCCCGCAGCACCCGCATGGCCGACTCCTTGTTCTGGAGCTGGGACTTCTCGTTCTGGCACGACACGACGGTGCCCGTAGGCAGGTGAGTGATGCGCACTGCTGAGTCGGTGGTGTTGACGCTCTGTCCGCCGGGCCCGGACGAACGGTAGACGTCGACCTTGAGGTCGTTCGGATCGATCGTGACCTCAACATCCTCGACCTCGGGCATCACCAGCACACCCGCCGCCGACGTGTGGATCCGGCCCTGGGACTCGGTCACGGGAACCCGCTGGACGCGGTGCACGCCACCTTCGTACTTCAGCCTCGCCCACGGCGCATCGCCGAGCTCGGTGACGCCGTGCGCCTTCACCGACACCTGGACGTCCTTGTAGCCGCCAAGGTCGGACTCCGTCGAGCTGAGGACCTCGGTCCTCCAGCCTCGACGCTCCGAATAGCGCAGGTACATCCGCAGCAGGTCGGCGGCGAACAGCGCCGACTCCTCTCCACCCTCGCCGGCCTTGACCTCGAGGATGATGTCGCGGTCGTCATCGGGGTCTCGGGGCACCAGCAGTCGGCGCAGCTTGTCCTCGGCGGCAGCCTCCACCGCCTCCAGAGCCGGCAGCTCCTCGGCGAACGCCTGGTCCTCGCGAGCCAGCTCATGTGCAGCTGCCACATCGTCACGGGCGGCATGCCAGGCGTGGTACGCCGCGACCGTGGGCGCCAGCGCGGCATACCGCTTGTTCAGCTTGCGCACCTGGTTCTGGTCCGAGTGCACCGCCGGGTCAGCAAGCTGAGCCTCCAGGTCGGCGTACTCCTGCACCAGCGTGGCAGCGGACTCCAGCATGCTGGGCACCTTCCGTGATCGTGCTTAGGACAAAGGCTCGGACAACAGCAACGCCGGCCCCGCGACCATCAGGGTCGGGGACCGGCGTTCGGGAAGCTACTTGGCGTCGGTCTTGACAGCGTCCTTCTTGCCGTACCGGGCCTGGAAACGGGCGATACGACCACCGGTGTCCAGGATCTTCTGCTTGCCGGTGTAGAAGGGGTGGCACTGCGAGCACACATCGGAGGAGATCTTGCCGCCGACCACCGTGCTTCGGGTCTGGAACGTGGAGCCACAGGTGCAGGTGACCGTGGTCTCGACGTAGTTGGGGTGAAGGTCCTTCTTCAACGTGTGCTCCTTGTGGTTGGGGCGAGGCCGGGTCGTGCGCTCAGAGATGGCGCGCACGTGAACCGGCAGCCAACACATGATTGTGCCAGATCAGATACGTATGCCGAAAACGTCGTCCAAGTGAGAATCATTCCCACCATCGGCCAGAGCGCACGCCCGGACGGACGACGACAGATCGGACCAGGGCAGGTCCATGACCACGGTCGTGCCCTCCCCCTCGACCGAGATCAGTCGCAGCTGTCCACCGTGGTGGTCCTCGACGATCTGCTTGACGATGCTCAGCCCGAGTCCGGTGCCGGGTATCGACTGATCCGTGGCATTGCTCGCGCGGAAGAACCGGGTGAAC
>DASVHT010000321.1:0-3082 GCA_036382455.1 Dermatophilaceae bacterium | reverse complement strand
TTCGCCTGGTCCAGGATGGCATCCACGGACGCGCCCAGAAGCCAGACCAGCCCGGTGACAGACGTGGCCAGGCCGATGAGCGAGCCAATGACCAGCTGCGCCTGTCTGCGGTCGTCGTCGAGCATGCGCTTCGCCGCGATCCAGTGCACGAGCCAGACCGCGGACCATACGACGAACCGGGACAGGGCACTCCAGTCGAAGCGCTGGCCCGCGAGCACGGCCGAGACGACGTCGTGAAGCGCGAACATGTCCACGGCCAGCGCAGTCAGTGGGGCGACAGTGGCGTAGAAGGCCCAGCCGAGGGAGCGCACCTCGTCCTCGTCCTGACGCAGGCGCCGCCGTGACCACAGCGCCATGACGGCGAACATCGGGATTCCGAACACGGAGAAGGTCAGTGCCCGGGCCAGTGTGTCGCGGTTGTCCCCGGCCAGTGCAGGCTCCTGGAACAGCAGGCCGACGAGGTCCGACAGACCGACAGCGGCCACGACCATCAACCCGTAGAGCAACAGGTACTGGAAGAAGCGCCGGACGGTGCCGGCGTCGGTTCCCCGCGGGCCTGTGCGGCTGCCGAAGTGACGCACGGCCAAGACGACCAGGACGACCAGGCCGACCTGGACCAGGATGGAGAAGATCGCGAGGATCAGCCCGATGGACATGGTCAGCCCTTCGTCGAAGCGCAAGGAGAAAGGAGCCAAGGAGATCCGGTGATCTTCCAGACCCCACCGCCGCGGGCGACGGTGATGCGCTCCGTGTGTGAGTACCCCGTGGACTCGAAGGGACCCTCCCCGGAGCCTTCGGTGACGTCGACCGTCACGACCGCCTGGTCGCCGTCGACGGCAGTGTGGTTGAGCACGATCCGTGCCGTGCCGGGGTTGTAGGCGGACGCCACGTCCGAGATGTCACAACCGGCCGAGGGCGAGATCAGGTTCGCGGCGCCCCGGTAGTCCCCGGCGACCACGGCCTGCAGGTACTGCTGGACGACCCCTCAGGGGTGTGCGGGTCCAGCGCGTGCGTAGCGCGCCGGGCCACGACCACACCGGTGACGACGGATAGCAGGACCACGGCGCCGACGAAGACTGAAAGGACACGGTTCATGGCGAACCTCCCGAGTCCAGTGACTTGGCCGGACACTTGCATGCTCCCGTCCCGTGTGCCACCCGGGACAGGGACAAAGGTCCCGCTGACTCGGATCACCGCACGAGGGCGAGCCAACGCCATACCCCTGATTTCCAGGGTTTCCGAAGGGGGCGACGCGGCTACGGGTACGGCGTGATGTGCGGCTTACGGTTGGGGCGTGCACAAGTGGGCCCGTGAACGGTTCGAGAAGGCTCGTGTCGGGCGGCTGGCCACGACCACCCCGGAAGGTCGCCCGCACCTTGTCCCTGTCGTCTTCGCCCTCGTGGGGAACAACGTGTGGACCGCGGTGGATGCGAAGCCAAAATCGACCCGTTCGCTCCGTCGGCTGGCGAACATCGAGTCGAACCCGCGGGTGAGCATGCTCGTCGACCAGTACGACGACGACTGGTCTGGACTGTGGTGGGTCCGGGTCGACGGGGACGCTACGGTTCTGCCTGTCGATGCAGAGGGGGGGCGGCTCGCGCTTTCTGCTCTGGCGGCGAAGTACCCGCAGTACGCGGCGCTGGCACCCCCGGGCCCGCTCATCTGCATCGTCGTCGACAGCTGGACATCCTGGTCTGCGCGCGGTCGCCCACCCTTCCGCTAGCCCGACCGGCCAGACCCCCACCCTGAAGGGTGACCACGTCGTCGCGGCCGACGAGCGCCACCCGCCTGCTTCGAGCAGTATCAGGTCGCGGCTCAGCGGACCACCACCCGGCATCACGCACCTTCGGGTGCGCTCGCTGGTAGTGCTTCAGCGAAATACAGGCCCCAGTCGATCACCATCGACGAGTTCGAGCGTGCCTGACCAGTGATCGCTACCTACCTCTTGCCGGTGGGAGCGCCGGTCCGGTAGGACTGTCTCTGGGAGACAACCCACCCGTCTGGCCAGGAGGATCGCGTGAGCGTTTACAGAGTGACGGACCTCATCGGAACAAGTACTCAGTCGTGGGAGGACGCCGCGACTGCTGCCATCAAGGCGGCGAGCGGGACGCTTCGCGATCTCAGGGTCGCCGAGGTCGTGGCGCAGGACATCCACGTCGCAGAGGACGGCGGGATCATGTATCGGACGAAGCTTCGCGTCTCGTTCAAGTACGAGAGCGGGCAGTAGGCGATCCGAGGCACCGCGCCCTGGGCTTCCGTACCGTCGAGGTCGCAGTGAGGGACAACCAAGGCCCGTGACCTCGGAGGTCATGGCCAGGAACCGGGCCCAAGGCTCCGCCTGGTGGACTGCGGATGTCTTTGTCGGACACCTGTCGTGGCGTTGACTGGCTAGCCCGGTGTGCCCGGGCCAGACTGACGGCATGAGGTTTCTCGAGGTGCCGGGTCTGGGTCAGGTCAGCCGCGTCGGACTGGGAACGTGGCAGTTCGGGTCCCGGGAGTGGGGGTACGGGGAGGGCTATGCCACGAGTGCCGCCGTCGCGATCGTTGCGCGGGCCCGTGAGCTGGGGGTGACGCTGTTTGACACGGCCGAGGTCTATGGCTTCGGCAGGAGCGAGCGGATTCTGGGCCGGGCCCTCGGCGCCGACCGGGACAAGGTCATCGTGGCCAGCAAGGTGTTTCCGGTGGCCCCGTTCCCCGCGGTGGTCAGGAACCGCGAGCAGGCAAGCGCCAGACGGCTGCAGATTCGACGGATCCCGCTGTACCAGGTGCACCAGCCCAATCCGGTGGTCCCTGACTCGGTGATCATGTCGGGGATGCGCGCCATGTTGCAGGACGACCTCATTGGTGCGGTGGGGGTGTCGAACTACTCGCTGCGCCGATGGCGCAAAGCGGATGACGCACTCGGGCAGCCGGTCGTGAGCAACCAGGTCCAGTTCTCGCTGGCTCACATCGAACCGCTAGAAGACCTCGTGCCCTTCGCGCAGCGGGAGAACCGCATGGTGATCGCCTACAGCCCGCTGGCACAGGGTCTGCTGGGCGGCGGGTACAGCATGGACAACCGACCCCGCGGGGTACGGGCGGC
>DASVHT010000320.1:0-9943 GCA_036382455.1 Dermatophilaceae bacterium | reverse complement strand
CACATCATCCTCGAGATCGAGGTCGGCGCCGTCGGTGGCGAGGAGGACGGCGTCACGGGTGCGATCGACGAGAAGCTCTACTCCACCCCCGAGGATGCGCTCGCGACCGTCGAGGCACTGGGTCTGGGCGAGTTCGGCCGGTACATGACCGCGCTGACCTTCGGCAACGTGCACGGCGCGTACAAGCCGGGCAACGTCAAGCTGCGTCCCGAGATCCTCAAGCACGCCCAGGATGCCGTCATCAAGTCAAGGGGCCTGGCCGCCGACGCCAAGCCCTTCGACCTCGTGTTCCACGGTGGCTCGGGCTCGCTGCCCCAGGAGATCTCGGATGCGGTCGACTACGGCGTCGTCAAGATGAACGTCGACACCGACACCCAGTACGCCTTCACCCGTCCCGTCGCCGGCTACATGATGACCAACTACGACGGCGTCCTGAAGATCGACGGCGAGGTCGGCAACAAGAAGAAGTACGACCCGCGAGCCTGGGGCAAGGAAGCAGAAGCCAACATGGCGGCTCGAGTCGTCGAGGCCTGCCAGAACCTGCGTAGCGCCGGCACCCACGCTTGATGAGCAACCTGCTGGGTATGCCGGAGACTCGGTTGCCCGCTGACCCGGCCGCAGCGCCCCTCGCCGAAGGCCAGGACCCGCGGGCTGTCGCCGCGGCATACCCGGCGTCGCCCTTGGCCTGGGCCACCTTGGCCGAGGGCGCCCTTGAGGACGGCCGCACCATCGAGGCCTACGCGTTCGCCCGCACCGGCTATCACCGCTCGCTCGATGCGCTTCGCCGGGGCGGCTGGAAGGGCCAGGGCCCGGTGCCGTGGTCGCACGAGCCGAACCGGGGCTTCCTGCGTGCGCTGGCCGCGTTAAGCCGCGCAGCCGGTGAGATTGGTGAGATCGACGAACAGGTGCGTTGCGCGCAGTTCCTGCGTGACTCTTCCGCCGAAGGTGCCGACGCGCTCGGTCTGTGACCGCTCGTCCCACCGGTGGCGACAAGCCCGCGAACGAGGAGGTGCCGGGAGCCGGGACCTATGTGATCCCAACTCCCGGCACTGCCCCCTGCGTTTGCCGGCCCGCTGTCGCCGGCGGGACGGCCGTGACCTCGGGTGGAGGGTTCCCCTGATCCCACGTCGACCGTTGGTCGCGTCAATCATGCACCGCCGTGACCCCCGGTAGTGGCATTAGTCTGCCAATGGCCCTAACCTGCCACACATGGCTTGGACGAGGACCACTGACGGCTGCGGCACCATCCTGGACGAGGTGGGTTCACGATGAGCGCGCACCTGTCCGTCTTTGCGATCTCCGGCGATGCCGAGGAGCTCTACCGGCGCATCCTGCGCTCGGGCCCCTCCCGGCTGGCGCCGTATGCCGCCGAGCTCGGATGGAGCCTCAGCCTGGCCACCGAGGCTCTCGAGTCCCTCATCGCTGCCGGTCTCGTCCGCGAGACGGCCGATGGCCTCGTCATGGTCGAACACCCTCGGTCGGCGCTGGAGCGCCTGGTCGGGAATGAGGAGGCCAAGCTGGATCTTCGCCGCCGCGAGCTCGCCGACGCCCGCGCATCGATCGGGAAGTTCACCGCCGAGCATCGGGCAACAGGTTCCTCCGGCTGGGCGGTCACGCAACCGGCCTGGGAGACCGTGTCGGCCCCGATGGCCGACAACATGGTCGAGCACACGTTGCGCAGTACCAGCGGCCCCGTCCGCACCAGCATCCGACGTCTTGAGGCTGGGTTCGGGATGGACACCGAAGCCGCACGGGCGGGTCGGGCGGCGCTCGAAGGCGGTCGGGAGCGGAAGGCGATCTATCCCCTGGGAGCCCTGGAGGACCCTGCCGGACGGCGGTGGGCGCAGTCCTGGGCTGGCATCGGGGAGCAGCAGAGGTTCAGCCAGGCCCCGCCGAGCGAGTTCGGGATCTATGGCGGCGAGGTCGTCCTGGCCGTAGCCCGATGGCGGGCCACCGCGTCGGACTACGTCATCATTCGTGATCCCATGCTGATCAGCGCTTTCACCGCCTTGTTCGATTACGCGTGGGCGCTTTCCATTCCCATGCCCGGAACCCGTCCGGACATCGCCGCGGACCAGCAGCTGCTGTCGCTGCTCGCGAGCGGGTTCAAGGACGAGGCCATCGCCAGACACCTGGGATGGGGCGTGCGGACGGTGCGCCGCCGGGTGGCCAGGATGATGGACGAGCTCGGGGCAGACACCCGCTTCCAGCTGGGGGCCGCCGTCAGCAGCCGGGGAATGCTCGACGCCGGGGCCCGCCCGACGTCTCCCTGATGACTCGGTTCGGTGCCCGAGGCGCTGTGCCGCTAACCTTTGGTCGGTCCATTTTCAAAAGAACAGGAGACCCCCATGCCGGCGATCGTGCTGGTGGGTGCCCAGTGGGGCGACGAAGGCAAGGGCAAGGCGACCGATCTGCTGGGGAGCAGGATCGACTATGTCGTGAAGTTCAACGGCGGCAACAACGCCGGCCACACCATCGTCATCGACGGTGAGAAGTACGCCCTCCACCTGCTGCCCAGCGGCATCCTCACGCCCGGCTGCACCCCCGTCATCGGCAACGGTGTCGTCATCGACCTGTCCGTGTTGTTCCAGGAGATCGACGACCTCAACGCCAGGGGCATCGACACCTCCCGGCTGGTCGTCAGCGCCAACGCCCACCTGATCGCCCCGTACAACCGGGTGCTCGACAAAGTCACCGAACGGTTCCTTGGGTCCCGCCGGATCGGCACGACCGGTCGCGGCATCGGACCGACCTATGCCGACAAGATGTCCCGGGTCGGCATCCGGGTGCAGGACCTGTTCGACGAGTCGATCCTGCGGCAGAAGATCGAGGCTGCCCTCGAGGTCAAGAACCAGATGCTGATCAAGATCTACAACCGTCGGGCCATCGAGGTCGACGAGGTGCTCGAAGAGCTCACGAAGTATGTCGACCGGATGCGTCCCATGGTCGTCGACGTCGGTCTGCTGCTAACGAGCGCACTCGACCAGGGCAAGACAGTTGTCTTCGAAGCAGGCCAGGCGACCCTGCTCGACGTTGACCACGGCACGTACCCTTTCGTCACGTCCTCCACCGCCACCTCGGCCGGGGCCTGTACCGGCACAGGCGTGCCGCCGACACGCATCGACCGGGTCATCGCGATCCTCAAGGCGTACTCCACGCGGGTCGGAGAGGGCCCGTTCCCGACAGAGCTGCTGGACGAGGCGGGCGAGTTCCTGCGCAAGACCGGGGCCGAGTACGGCACCACGACCGGCCGGCCCCGCCGCTGTGGCTGGATGGACACGGTGGTCGGGCGCTATGCCACGCGCATCAACGGCGTCACCGACTTCGTCGTTACCAAGCTCGACATCCTGACCGGGCTGGACCAGCTGCCGATCTGTGTCGCCTATGACGTGGGCGGCGTGAGGCACGACGAGATGCCCATGAGCCAGAGCGACTTCCATCACGCGAAGCCGATCTACGAGTACCTCCCCGGCTGGGTCGAGGACATCTCGGCCTGCCGTTCGTTCGAGGAGATGCCGACCAACGCCCGCGCCTACATCCTGCGGGTCGAGGAGCTCATCGGCGCCCGGGTGTCGACGATCGGTGTCGGCCCGGGCCGAGATGCGGTCATCGAGCGCTACTCGATGCTCGGCTGACCCCTTTGCTCAGCTCAGGCCGCTTTGCTCAGCTCAGGCCGCTCGCGGGCGCCGTATCGGGCCCGGAAAGCGGTTTGAAGTGAGCACGGGTACCGTTGCAGGCGAGCAGCACTGGGTTTCCCGGCTGGCCGACGAGGTGATCGCCGAGTCAGATCGCCGGGCCCCAGGACGAGCGGTGGTCTGCGCGTCCGGGCTCAGTCCGTCAGGACCGATCCACCTGGGCAACCTGCGAGAGGTCATGGTGCCGCACCTCGTCGCCGACGAGATCCGCCGGCGGGGGATCCAGTGCCGGCACCTGCTCTCGTGGGACGACTACGACCGGTTCCGCAAGGTTCCGGCAGGCATTGACCCGGCCTGGGCCGAGCACATCGGCAAGCCTCTGACGTCGGTCCCCGCCCCGCCCGGCAGCCGCTACGCCAGCTGGTCGGAGCACTTCAAGGCCCCGATGCTCGAAGCCCTCACCGAGCTCGGCATCGAGGTCGACGGCATCTCGCAGACGCAGATGTACAGCGCGGGAGCCTACCGCGAGCAGATCCTGTTCGCGATGCGTGAGCGCGCGCACATCGACGCCGTCCTCGATCGGTACCGCACCCTGGAGTCAGCGAGCAATGACACGACGAGCGATGACATGGCGAGCGATGGCTATTACCCCTACAAGCCCTACTGCTCGGTGTGCGAGCGCGACCTGACCACGGTCACGGCATACGACGACGAGACCACCGCGCTGACCTATACCTGCGCGTGCGGCCATCAAGAGCGGGTCCTGCTCTCGGAACACCACGGCGGCAAGCTGGTCTGGAAGGTCGACTGGCCGATGCGCTGGGCCTACGAGGGGGTCGTCTTCGAGCCGTCCGGCGTCGACCACCAGTCACCAGGCTCGTCGTTCGTCGTCGGCGGTCAGCTGGTGCAAGAGGTGTTCGGCGGCACCCGCCCGATCGGCCCGATGTATGCCTTCGTCGGAATCAGCGGCATGGCCAAGATGAGTTCCTCCCGCGGGGGTGTCCCGACGCCGACCGATGCGCTCGCGATCATGGAGGCACCGCTGCTGCGTTGGCTCTACGCCCGTCGTAAGCCAGCGCAGTCGTTCAGCATCGCGTTCGACCAGGAGATCCACCGGCTGTATGACGAGTGGGACGCCTTGGCGCGCAAGGTTGCCGATGGCTCCGCGCTGCCAGGTGCCCTAGCGGCATACGGCAGGGCGACACGCACCGCGGCCGGCGAGCTGCCCACGACAGCGCGCCCGCTGCCGTACCGCACCCTGGCATCTGTGGTGGACATCACGACGGGGCACGACGTGCAGACTCTGCGCATCCTCTCGGACCTCGACCCGGCCAACCCGCTGGCCTCGTTGGACGAAGCGCGCCCGCGACTGACCTGCGCCGAGACCTGGGTCCTGACCCAGCTGCCACCCGACCAGCGCACCGAGGTGCTCGCCGAACCCGATGCGGCGCTGTTGGCTTCGCTCGATGACGAACAGCGGGCAGCGTTGCGGTTGCTGGTTTCTGGCCTCGATGAGCACTGGTCGCTGGCGGGTCTGACGTCCTGGGTCTATGCCGTGCCCAAGATCCGCGCCGGGATGCCGCCGGACGCCAAGGCCAAGACGCCCGAGCTCAAGGCGGCGCAACGCGAGTTCTTCGTTCTCCTCTATCGCCTGCTGATCGGCACCGAAACCGGTCCGCGCTTGCCGACCCTGCTGCTCGCGGCCGGAGCCGACAGGGTGCAAAATCTCCTCGGCACCCTCTGATCGGTGTGGCGGCGCGGGGTTGCCGGGTCGTGTGCCGTCATGTGTCCGAAGACGTCCCGCTGATCAGAGGTTTGCCGGGTCGTCTGCCGTCATGTGTCCGAAGACGTCCCGCCCCCCGCTGATTTAGGTCAGGGGACCAGCTCGAGGATGGTCATCCGGTGCGCGGCTCGGGTGAGTGCGACATAGAGCACCCGGATGCCGCCCGGCGACTCTGCGGTGATCTCCGCCGGGTCCACGATGACGGTGGCGTCGTACTCAAGACCCTTGGTCGACATCGGGCCCACGACACTGACCCGGTCCGCCGAGTCGCCGTTCAGTGACGTCAGTGACGTCAGCGACGTGACCCACCGGGCGGGGGAGATGACGGCAACAGACCCCTCGACCTCGGCCAGCAGTGCCTGAACCGCATCGGCCACGGCGGCGGGGATCCCTTCTGGCGCAACCAACGTGGTGATCGGCGCGACTCCCGTCTCGCGTACGGCCTGCGGAAAGTCGGCGTCTGGCACCTCGTCCCGGATCACATCGGCGGCGTAGTCGAAGATCTCGCGCGCGTTGCGGTAGTTGGTGTCCATGTGGAACAGCGAGCGCACATGGCTACCGAAAGCCTGCTCACGTGCCTGACCCGCTTCAGCGGCATCGGGCCAGGAGGCCTGGGCCGCGTCGCCGACCACGGTCCAGGATGCCCAGCGACCGCGCCGACCGAGCATCCGCCACTGCATCGGCGAGATGTCCTGGGCCTCATCGATCAGCACGTGTGCGTACTCCTCCGGCTTGTCCAGACGGCCCTTCATCAGCCGCTCGAGCATCGTGCGGGGGGTGACCTCGTACGCTGCCCGGCTGGTCTGCCAGGCCGTGTCGTCTCGGGTTGTGAGCTCGGGGACGCCGTGCTCGGAGTCGTCGTCGAGCTCCTCGATCTCATAGAAGCCGCGCTCCTCATGTTCGGGCTCGCGCATCGGGCCGAGCCGTGAGGCCATGTCGTCGAGGAGCGCCACGTCGGCAACCGACCAGGTCCCGGTCTCGATCGCCAACGCGACGGAGTCACTCAGCTGCGTGGCCTCGGCATCGCTCAGCACCCCTGCCGCGTGGCGGCGGGTCCGCTCGGGATCGGCCAGCCACAGCAGCACCTCGCGTGGATCGAGCGGTCGCCACCACTGACGCACGAACTTCTCGACATCCATGTGGTCGAGGAACTTGTCCATGAAGACGGAGCGCTCGCCCCCCATGTTGCCTGCCCATGCTGCCTCGGCCAGGGCCTGCGTCGCGGCGTCGAGCGCCAGGTTGCGCTGGTGGACCCGCAGCACCTGGGCGCGCACGCGGTCCAGCTCGGCCTGGTCGAGCCGGACCGCCCGGCCTGCGACGAAGACGCGCAGCTGGGTTGGTGCATTAGGGATGGCGTCCCGTGCCGCCCGCGCGAGGACCCGCCGAATCCGCATCGAACCCTTGATCGCCGCAGCCGCAGGGGTGTCGAGGCGCTCGGTGGTCACACCGTCAACAACGTCGCCGAGGGACCGCAGCGTCACCGTCTCCTCGCCGAGGGAGGGCAGGACCCGCTCGATGTATGCCGTGTAGGCCGCGGAGGGTCCCACGACCAGGATGCCGCCGGACTCGTAACGTCGACGATCGGAATACAGCAGGTAAGCGGCCCGGTGAAGCGCTACGACGGTCTTGCCGGTGCCGGGCCCCCCCGTTATCTCCGTGACTCCGCGTGCAGGCGCCCGGATTGCCTCATCCTGATGACGCTGGATGGTGGCGACGATGTCGCGCATCCGGGCGCCTCTGGTGCGGGTCAGGGCCGCCATGAGCGCTCCGTCACCAACGACCACGAGGTCTTCGGGCGCCTCGGCGACCATGAGGTCGTCCTCGATGCCGACGACGTCAGAACCCTTGCAGCGCAACACGCGTCGCCGCAGAACGCCCATCGGCTCGACCGGTGTCGAGCGATAGAACGGTGCCGCGGCGGGAGCCCGCCAGTCGATCACCAGCGGCTCGTACTCGTCGTCGCGGACACCGATTCGACCGATGTACCGGACCTCACGATGGGCGCCTTCCGAGGTGTCGTCATCGAGGTCCAGGCGCCCGAACACGAGGCCCTCGTACTGCGTCTCCAGCGTCGCGCGCCGCTTGTTGGCGTTGAACACCAGGGCATCGCGCTCGAACAGGCCGGTGATCTCCTCGTCGCGGACGTCGCCGGTGCGGTCGGTCCGGCCACGGGCGAGGCCCTCGGTCTCCACCAGGAGGGCTCGGGCGGTGGCTTTGGTGAGCTCGGCATAGACCATGTCCACGTGGGCCTGCTCGAGGGCGATCTGGGCTGCGAGGGCGTCCGGGGTCACCTGGGTGTCATGGCGTGGGGAAGGGTTGATCGGCTGATCCGAAAGGGTCACTGCACCGCCTGACTCAGGGTGTGGAACGCTGGATTCCGAACGAGGGTCCGCGAACGCGTGTCCCCCATGCGGACCCACGAGTCTAGTCTGCGAAGGGTCCCGCCTGACGACCAGTCAGCCGATCTGGTCGAAAACCCGGTGTGGGTCTGGGTCAGGGCTAGATCCAGCCGCGGCGGGCAGCCTGGGCCCCGGCCTGGAACCGTGTCTTCGCATCGAGCTTGTCCATCAGAGCCCGCACCCGCCGCTCCACGGTGCGTAGGGAGACGCCGGACTGTCTTGCGATCGTCGCGTCGGAGCGACCATCAGACAACAAGGACAGGATGCGCGCGTCTCGGCGGTCCAGCTGCATCTGATCCAGGTGCATCATTTTCACGGGAGGTTCCACCCCAGCGGAGCTCATGCTGACATCGTGGCATTTTGGCGGTTATCCGACAATGGCTCCAACTACTCATCCGAGGGGTTTACGAAGGTCGTTGGATTTGCAAGAGTGTGTGTTAGCCGGATTGACCGGCCGGGCGCGAAGTGTCGCAGGTCCCCCCACCGGGCGACCACGCGCTTGGTCGCGACGCCCCCGGGAGATGCACCCCCTGCCTCCCGGGGACGTCGCGACACCTCACCGGCTCCGGCGCCATCACGTATACGCTTACCGCCCGTGAAGGTTCTCGTCATTGGTTCTGGGGCCCGTGAGCATGCCATCGTCAAGGCCCTGACTCTCGACCCGTCGGTCGACGCCGTCATCGCGGCACCCGGCAACCCGGGTATCGACACCATCGCGCTGTGCCGCGAGCTGCCACATGGCCTGCTCGACGCCGAGGGGGTCGCCGCCCTCGCCGCCGCGCTGGGTGTGGACCTGGTTGTCGTCGGGCCTGAGGCCCCCCTTGTCGCGGGGGTGGCCGACGCGATACGCAGTCGGGGCGTCGCCTGCTTCGGCCCGTCGGCGCAGGCTGCCCGGCTCGAGGGGAGCAAGGCGTTTGCCAAGGAGGTCATGGCAGCCGCCGGCGTGCCCACCGCCCTGGCCCACGTCTGCACCACCGTCGAGGAGGTGGTCGGCGCTCTGGACGCGCTTGGCGCCCCCTACGTGGTCAAAGACGATGGCCTGGCCGCAGGCAAGGGGGTCGTCGTGACGGACAACCGAGCCCAGGCCCTGGCGCACGCGGTTCAGTGCCTGTCCAAGCCGGATGGGCGCATCGTCGTCGAGGAGTTCCTTGATGGCCCCGAGGTCTCGCTCTTCTGCCTGACCGATGGGACCACCGTGGTGCCGCTAGCCCCGGCACAGGACTTCAAACGCGCTTTGGACAACGACGAAGGCCCCAACACCGGTGGGATGGGCGCATACTCGCCGCTGGACTGGGCTCCGGCTTCTCTGGTTCAGGATGTCGTCGACCGCGTCGCACAGCCAACTGTGGACGAGATGCGCCACCGGGGAACGCCCTTCGTCGGAGTGCTCTACGTCGGACTGGCCCTGACCTCGCGTGGTCCAAGGGTGATCGAGTTCAACGCACGGTTCGGGGACCCGGAGACGCAGGTGGTCCTGGCCCGCCTGGTCACGCCTCTTGGAGGGCTGCTCCAAGCGGCGGCTGTCGGCAAGCTCGACGAAGTCGCTACTCTGCGTTGGCGTCCGGAGCACGCGGTGGCCGTCGTCATCGCCTCCAAGGGTTACCCCGTGTCGCCTCGTAGCGGCGACATCATCGAGGGCCTGTCAGAGGTTGCGGACGACGCATACGTCTTGCACGCGGGCACGGCCCTGGCCACGGACGGCTCGATCGTGTCCGCCGGTGGGCGTGTCCTGACTGTCGTCGCGACCGGTGACGATCTTGCCCAGGCGCGCGACCGCGCATACAGCGCCGTCAACCGGATCAGGCTCAAGGGTTCGCACCACCGCACCGACATCGCGCTTGCAGCCCAGCGCGGCGAGATCCTGGTCCCGGGCTGAGAGAGACTGTCGCCATGTCATCTGATCACCCGAAGGACCCACTGCCGCTCGCGCTGCCCGGCTACGCCCCCGTCTACTCCGGCAAGGTCCGTGAGCTGTACGCGCCCATCGACGAGTCGACCGGGGTGGCACGCCAGGACCAGCTGCTGCTCGTGGCCACCGATCGCATCTCGGCGTACGACTACATCCTGGACAGCGAGATCCCCGACAAGGGCAAGGTTCTCACCCAGCTCTCGCTCTGGTGGTTCGA
>DASVHT010000319.1:0-5216 GCA_036382455.1 Dermatophilaceae bacterium | reverse complement strand
AGCCCGAGCCAGGACCGGTGGTCAGGTCACGGCCTTCGCCAGCGCCGCCAGCGCCGCGGGGAAGCACTGCTCCGGTGGGTTGACCAGACCGGCGCCGACCTGCCCGGTGCCGGCGACGGCTCCCGCCATACCGGTGTTGATCTGGGGCAGGATGCCTGTGCGCACGACGCGTGTGACGTCGATTCCCGTTGGTGTGCCACGGAACTCAAGGATCGGGACCTGGTATGAGGGGTGCTCACCGAGCGTGATCTCGTACATGGTGCGGGTCGTCCGCAACGCCATCGGGACGTCCCCGCCCACGAACCGCACGATTGCCGGGGCCGCGGCCATGGCGAAGCCGCCGATTCCTGCTGTCTCGGTGATCGCCGAGTCGCCGATATCGGGATTTGCGTCAGCCGGACCGAAACTGCCCAGGAACAGTCCCTCAGGGGTGTTGGCCGGTCCGGTGAACCACTGGTCGCCGGTGCCTGACGTCTGGATGCCGAAGTCGGTGCCGTTCCGGGCCATCGCCACGACCATCGTCGACCCGGGAACATCGCGAGCGGCATCGGTGGCCAGCTTGCAGGCGGGCATCCCCAGGTTGAGGAAGAAGTGCTCGTTGGCGCCGGCGAACCGAACGACCTCGGCGACGTCGGAGGACGGGGCATCGACCGTGATGAGAGAGGGCAGCAGGTCGCGCAGCGCCATGAGGGACCCGGCTCGGTTGCGGTTGTGGCCCTCGTCGCCCATCTGCAGCATCTGGGCGATGATCGCCCTGACGTCCAGGGGTCCGTGCGCCCTGACGGCCTGTTGCAGGAGGGGGCCGAGCACGCGCGACATCCAGTGCAGGCGCTCGATGACCTCGGGGCCGTATGCGCCGTAACGCAGCACCTTGCCCAGCCCCTCGTTGAGAGAGCAGTACGCCGTCCCGCCGTGCACGTTGTCCGCCAGCTCGAACATCCACATCGATGGCGAGACGACTCCGGCCATCGGTCCGACAGTGCCGTGGTGGTGGCAGGGGTCCAGCGTGACGCCGTCACCGGACGCGAGAGCAGCTTCGGCCTCCTCGGGGGTCCCGGCGAGGCCCTCGTAGAGCATGGCGCCGATGAGGGCACCGCGCATCGGACCCGATGCCTGCTCCCAGTCCATCGGCGGTCCCGCGTGGAAGAACGTCCCCTGCTCCATGCCCAGGCACTCGCGGGCCGGGCGAACGTCGACCAGCTCGGCGCCCGCGGACATGAGCCTCGAGACTGCCAAGGCGTTCGCGGCCTCGCGGCGTGGGTCGCTCATCACCTTGGCCAGGTCGACCTCGGTGCCCGTCATCGGCGGACGCCAGTCCACCTCGGTGACCCGCGCCGCCTGGGCACGCAGGGCATCGGCGAAGAGGCTGACGCCGGCGGTGACGACCGACGGCTCGCCGCTCAGCAGCCCGCGCAAGGGAAGGGAGTGCCGAGGGGAGGCGGCTGCGGCGATGTCACTCATGGGGAGGCTTCTTCCTGGGCCGAAGCGCCGGGGAGCAGGGAAAGGGCGTGCCGCGTGGCCTGGGCGTTCGAGGCGAATACCGATGCGCCACCGGCCTGCAGGGTCTCGGCGCACCTGCTCAGACCCTGCGGGTCGTTCTCCACGCCGATCAGTGAGACGACCACCTGCAGCGTCCGACCACCCGCTGCTGCGGCCTTGCGCGCCGAGGCGATGGCTGCGGCGAGCTCGTCGGCCGGGTCGGCATGGGAGCCGAAACCAAGGATCAGGTCCAGCAGCAGCACTGCGCACGTCGGGTCGTAGCCCTCCACGGCGATACGCTCGAGCCGCATCGACGGGTCGATCATCGGGTGCGGCCGACCCTGGGTCAGCCCGTCCTCGCCGAAGTCGATGACCACATGCGATGGACAGCGCAGGTCAGGACCCAGCGCGAGCTCGGGGGACAGCGGGATGTTGGACCGGATCGGGCCGAGCCGACTGCCGGCGATGATCATCGCCTCGTCGGCCAGGGTGCCACCGCAGAACAGCCCGCGAAGGAAACCCTGGGCCGGCTCGACCGGCTCCGCTGACTCCGGGGCCGGCCACTGCGGCCAGACCGGTATGCCGTCCACGGACGTCGCGATGGCGACCTCCACCGCCGCGGTGAGGTCAGGGCGGCCCGGGCCCAGGGTTGCCCAGTGGACCGGCTTGCCCAGCGTGGCGGCGTACTCCTGAATGGCCGTGAGCACCTGGGCATCCGGCGGTTTGGACACGACGATGATTGCCTGCGTCGACGCGTCGGCGGCGAGTGCGGTCAGCGCCTGCCGGGTGGATCGACCCCCGATGGCGGAGGACAGGTCCCGCCCGCCGACTCCAAGGCAGTGACTCATGCCGACGCCGGCGAGGTCGAGCAGGCACATGACCTGCTGGGCCCCGGTTCCCGAGGCAGCCACCAGTCCGACGGGGCCTGCACGCACGACATTGGCGAAACCCAGGGCCACACCCGCGACGACGGCCGTGCCGCAGTCGGGGCCCATCACCAGGACATCGGCGGCGGCTGCCGCATCCTTGAGGGCGATCTCAGCCTCGACGCTGACATTGTCGGAGAACAGCACGACCGAGGCGCCGGAGCTCACGGCGTCCATCGCGTCCACGAAGGCATTGGCGCCGGGCACCGAGATCAGGGCGAGGTTGGCTCCGCTCCTGACGGCGGCAGCACCCAGGGTGCGTGGTGGTGGCGCCTCGCCGAAGCCACCGGCCGAGGCGCCGGCTGCCTTGAGCCCTGCGAGCGCGCGATCCAGGGCGTCGCGTCCGGCCGCGATCGCCACGTTGTCGTCACCGCGGATGGCCACCAGCATGTCGTTGGGCCCCACGCCCTCATCCACCGTGAACGTCATCCCGGCGAGCAGCTCGACGTTGAGGTCGGTGGCCATGGCCACGAGGGCGGCGCTGACTCCGGACGCCCCGCGCACGGCCTTGGAGACCTGCATGAGGCTCACGGAGTCGTAGTAGGCCCCCCGGCGCACCTCCACCAGATCGGTCATCGGTTCCTCCATTGACGTGGGCCGGGATGCGTGAGCGAGCTCTGCGAACACTGCCCCGGCACCGTTTCGAGGGCGTTGACGGCCTGAAACGGTGCCGGCGGGGTGTTCGGTCGGGAATCCGTGAAGGCGGACAGTGAGCCGGCGAGGCCGGCGACGAGATCTCGGCCCGACGAGTGACCGATGGCGAGCACCCGGGTGAGCGATTCGCCGACCCCAGCGAGGTTACCGCCAAGGCTGGTTTCCACCAGAGCGGCGACCTGGGGCACGGTGAAACCGCGCCGCGCCGTGTCGAGCAGCGACGCGGACAGGCTCGTGGTGCGAGTCCACCCATCGGCGACCGCGGCGCCCAGGAGCGCGACCGGCGCCGGGTCCCCGATCCCGCCCAGAACGAGCAGTACGGCGCACAGGACGTCATCGCCGCTCGGGGTGAGCCCCTGCCCGGCGCCGAGGAGGTGTTGCACGCCCCGCCGGACCTCCGCGTCCTCGCCGCGGCGAGCGGCGCGGCATACAGCACTCGCCTGGTCAACCAGCTCGGCCGTGCTCGCGCGACGCGAGAGAAGGTCGACGACCTCCGACAACGACCCTGGCGCGGCGAGCGTCGGCACGGCACGGACCCGCGCCGGACGCCACTCGCGGACCAGCCGAATCCGCCAGTCGGGAAGTCGTATCCCGGATCGGCCGACGGTCACGATGTCACCGGGCCCGACGCCCCAGGCCATGTCCCGGCCGGGTGCGGACAGGCGGGTGCCCGTGGGGAGCATCAACGCGTCGGAGGCCAGGACGGGGAGAACGTCATGGTGCCCGCCCACCGACAGATACAAAGCTGTGGGGAAGCTGGCCAGGACCACTGCCTGGCGTGAAGGCCCAACCAGGACAGCGCGGGTCAGCGGTGAGCCGGCGGCGGGGACCTCGCACTGTGGAGCCTTCTGCACCTCGGGTGGTCCTGTCTCTGGGCTGCGGATGGTCAATGTTGCCAAGGATTCTCCTCTCCACGCGTGCGCTGCCGGACGGCGTGGCCAAGACACGCCCATGCCGGACGTCAACAACCTCCCACGTGCTGGGCGGGTGATGGCAATAGATTTCCTCCAACGCGACACGGCGTGGCCCCCGTCACCCCTGAGCCGCGCCCTACGGAGGTCACCATGTCCATCGGTTGGAAACTGCACGAGGGGGCTCTCGGTCCGAACGAGGTCGTCGCCCCGGACGAGCGGCTGTCCTGGCCCAAGACCGTGGGTCTGGGCGCACAGCATGTGGTGGCGATGTTCGGTGCCACCTTCGTCTTCCCGTTGATCATGGGGCTCAACGCCCAGCTGGCGATCATGATGAGCGGTATCGCGACGATGTGCTTCCTGCTCATCGTCAAGGGCAAGGTCCCGAGCTACCTCGGGACCAGCGCGTCGTTCGTGGGTGGTGTCGCAGCCATTCGTGCTCAAGGTGGCGACTCCTCGACCGTGACGGGCGCGATCATGGTCTCCGGCGTGGTCCTGCTTCTGGTCGGTGTGGTCATCCACTACATGGGGTCGGGGATCATCCACACGGTGCTGCCTCCCGTGGTCACCGGCGCGGTGGTCATGCTGATCGGGTTCAACCTCGCCCCGGTCGTGGCCACCATCTACTGGCCCCAGGACCAGTGGGTCGCGCTGCTCGTCATGGTGTTCGCCATCGCCTGCGCTGTGGGGCTGCGGGGCTTCTTCGGCCGGATCTCGATCTTCCTCGCGCTGATCTTCGGCACGGTCCTGTCCTGGATCTTCGACCGCGTGTTCGGCATGATCTCCTCCCTTGACCCCGGCGCCGGCAAGATCACCCAGCACTTCCGCGTCAACTGGGACGGCGTCAACAGCGCGTCCTGGATCGGTTTCCCCCCGCACACCTCGATCGTCGCGGGCAAGGAGATCGTCGGCTGGCATACGCCCACCCTCTCCACGGCAGCGGTCCTGCTCGTTCTTCCCGCCGTGATCGCGCTGATCGCCGAGAACACCGGCCACGTCAAGGCCGTCGCCGAGATGACCGGAGCCAACCTCGACGGTGTCATGGGCCGGGCCATCGCCGCCGACGGTTTCGGCACGGTCCTCGCCAGTGCCGTGGGCGGCTCCCCGACGACGACGTACGCCGAGAACATCGGCGTCATGGCGGCAACTCGCGTCTACTCCACGGCGGCGTACTACGTTGCTGCACTGGTGGCCGTGGTGTTCGGGCTCTCACCCAAGTTCGGGGCGCTCGTCGCCGCCACCCCAG
>DASVHT010000318.1:0-1610 GCA_036382455.1 Dermatophilaceae bacterium | reverse complement strand
ACAAGTTGTGGCTGGGCGTCGCTGCCTGGCGGTGGATGTTCCTGTCTCTTGCGGTTCCAGCTCTCATCTACGGCGGCCTCGCGTTGACGATCCCGGAGTCGCCGCGCTACCTGGTGGCCAAGGACCGGCTTAAAGAGGCCGCCGATGTGCTGCGTCGTTTTGTCGTGGCCAAGCCGGACAAGAAGGTCGCCGAGATCGAGGAATCACTCAAAAGCGACCATGACTTCCGGCTCTCCGACCTGCGGGGACCGGCCGTGGGGCTGCTGCCCATCGTCTGGGTCGGGATCTTGTTGTCGGTGTTCCAGCAGGCCGTGGGCATCAACGTGATTTTCTACTACTCCAGCGTGCTGTGGCAGGCGGTGGGGTATGGCGAGTCGAAAGCCCTGCTCATCACCGTGATCACGTCCGTCACCAACATCGCGGTCACCGTCGTCGCGATCTCCCTGATCGACAAGGTGGGCCGCAAACCGCTCCTCATCGTGGGCTCCTCGGGGATGCTCCTCACCCTCGCCACTCTGGCCTACTGCTTCCAGCAGGCGCAGGTCGTCGCGGGCAAGCCAACCCTGCCGGGACACCTCGGCACCGTCGCGTTGGTTGCGGCCAACCTGTACGTCGTCTTCTTCGGTGTCAGCTGGGGACCCGTCGTCTGGGTGATGCTGGGTGAGATGTTCAACAACCGCATCAGGGCCAGTGCCCTGGCGCTCGCCGCCGCCGCGCAGTGGCTGGCCAACTTCGCCGTCTCGGTGTCGTTCCCGAAACTGAGTGCCATCGGCCTCGGGTTCACGTACGGCATCTATGCGGTGTTCGCCTTGATGTCGCTGGTGTTCGTGCTGAAAGGCATCAAGGAAACCAAGGGCCGAGAGCTCGAGGAGATGGCCTGACCCATGACCGTGCATGCGTCGACCGTCCGCGACCTGCCCGATGCCCTGCACGACGAGGGACTCTTCTTCGAGCGGCTGGCCGGGCGGCGGCCCGCCGTGTTCCTCGACTACGACGGGGTCCTCACGCCTATCGTCGATCGGCCCGAGGACGCCGTTATCTCCAAAGGCATGCGCACCACGGTGCGGGCTCTGGCCCGGCGCTGCCCGGTGTGCGTGGTCAGCGGCCGCGACCGGCAGGTCGTGCAGGAGCTGATGGGGGTCGACGACCTGGTGGTGGCCGGTAGCCACGGCTTCGACATCTGGAGCCCGAGCGAGGGCACCATCGCGCACGATGCCGGCTCCGGCTACGAGGCAGTCATCTCTGATGCGACCGACGAGCTGCGCGCCGCGCTCGGGTCGATCCCGGGAGTTGTCATCGAGCCGAAGCGGGCCTCGGTCGCGGTGCACTACCGGCTCGTCAACCCCGAGGACCACGCCAGAATCGGCGCGGTGGTCGACACGCTGCTGGCCGAGCGCCCGGAGCAGCTCAAGGTCACCCCCGGGAAGAAGGTCTACGAGCTCCAGCCCAAGATCGACTGGAACAAGGGCCGGGCGGTGCTGTACCTGCTCGACACGCTCGGGCTCGACACCGCCGACGTGGTGCCCCTGTACCTGGGCGACGACATCACCGACGAGGACGCCTTCCGGGCGCTGCGCGGGCTCGGCGTCGGCATCATCGTCGGCCACGCC
>DASVHT010000317.1:0-10439 GCA_036382455.1 Dermatophilaceae bacterium | reverse complement strand
GGCGTCGGCCCCGCTCGCCCCCAGCAGCGGGGCCATCAGCTCTCCGATGACTGCCGCGCTACCGCGCATGTAGCCGCGTAGCTCGTCCCAGGTCGCGTATCGGGAGACCGTCAGGTCCATGACCATCGAGTCGAGGAACTCCTGAACCAGGCGGGGTTCCTGCCCGAAGGTGCGCATCGTGTGCCATGCAGCGGCCAGTACCGGTTCCTCTACCGGGTCCGGTTGGGAGGTGGATCGTATTGCCGCCATTGCCTTTTCGCGCCACGCGAGCAGGATCGCCGGTTCGGCTGGCTGGGCCTCCGGCTGGTCCACGAGGTCGTCGGCCACTCGAGCGAAAGCGTAAAGGGCCCACACGTCAGGACGTCGATCGCGTGGGAGCAACCACGTGGCGAGGTAGTAGGTCCGGCCATGGGCCGCGTTGATCCGCCGGCAGTGTTCGTAGGCCGCTGCCATCTCGGGCGCCATGGTCTCGCTCAGAGTCACCGCGCCGTTCAGGGCCGTGGCGAACCTCAACGCCACGCCAGCGAGCGATAGGTCGGATCGGGGCCGATGAGGCGCTCGGCGGCAAGGCGGCCGCTGATCAGCACCATGGGCACCCCGACACCTGGCGTGGTGCTCGAGCCGGCGAACGCGACGTTGGCGCCGAGGGTGTTGGGGGAGCGGAAGGGACCGGTCTGTCGGAAGGTGTGCGCGGCGGCGAACGGCGTGCCGGCTCCGAGGCCGCGGTCGGCCCAGTCCGCAGGGGTGATCAGCAGCTCGGCCTCGATGGCATCTCCGAAGCCCCTATAGCCGGCTTTCTCAACGGTGTTGAGCATGTGCTCCCGGTAGGGACCTCGCAGCCTGGCCCAGTCGAGAGGTTGGTCGTGGTCGAGGTTCGGAGCCGGAAAGAGCACGTATGCCGCGCTGCTCCCGGGCGGCGCCAGCCTCGGGTCGGTGACCGATGGCAATGAGACCAGGAATGACGGGTCGCGCATCAACCGTCCCGCGTCGAGGTCGTCAAACACCTGCGACCACGAGTGTCCGAAGTGCATGGTGTGGTGAGCGGCTTTCGGCCAGGACGCCCGCAGACCGGCGGCAAGGACCACACAGGACGGCGAGTACTGGATCCTGGCCGGGCATCCCGTGCGAGTGCGCCGCTGCGGCTGGTCCAGGACCGCAAGGGCGGCAGGCCGGTCGAGCGTCATCACCACGGCGTCCGCAGACCAGGCGCGCCCGTCGGCGCACCTCAGTCCGGTGACCCGGTCGCCGCTCCACGTCGTCGCCGTGACCCGTGTGTCGTAGACGAAGTCCACGCCGGCCGTGCGTGCTGCCGACTCCATCGCGGTGGGCAGGGCGTTCATCCCGCCGACGGGGTAGAACACGCCCTCGACCAGGTCCATGTACGAGATGACCGCATAGATGGCCAGTGCCCGGGCAGGTGAGACACCGGCATACATCGCCTGGAAGCTGAAGATCCGTTGCAGCCGCTCGTCCCGGAAGTAACGGGCCACCGTCGGGGCGAGTCGTGAGAAGGCCCGCAGGGCGATGAGCCTGGCCAGCGACGAGCCGACCAGGTCGAGGGGTGAGTCGAAGTTGCGGTCGATGAAGTCGCGCATCTGTAGTCGATAGAGGCGGGTCACGAGCTCGACATAGCGGCGGTAGCCGTCCGCGTCGGCGGAGCCCGAGCGTCCCCCGAAGATGCGGATGCGTTCGGCCATCTGGTTGACGTCGCTGGTGATCGACAGGCTTGTGCCGTCAGCGAACTGCGCGCGATAAGCAGGATCGAGCCGCCGCAGCGTGACCCAGTCCGACAGCGACTCGCCCACGGCCTCGAAGCAGTCGGCAATCAGGTCCGGCATCGTCAGCACGGTCGGGCCTGTGTCGAGGTGATAGGTGCCGCCGTCCGGGGCGGGCAGGGAAGCTCGCGCCGCACTGCCGCCAGGTGTGGACTCGGCCTCCAGGACCGTCACCCGGCGTCCGGCGCCAGCCAGGTGCATCGCTGCGGACAGGCCCGCCAGGCCTGCGCCGACGACCACAACGTGGTCGGCAGGCGTGGCGCGCGTGGACTGTGTTGTTCTTGGACCGCTCACGCGGAACGGGCGGTCGAGACGTCGATGAGGGCGTCAAGCGCCGCCAGGCCCTCGTCGGTCAGCGCCGTGGTCGAGTGCAGGGCGGTTCGAGCCGACGCGGTGAGGTCCTGGATCATGTCCTCGGCGCGCTCGAGGGCGCCGCTGGCGGTGATCGCAGCGCGTAGCTCGTCGACGCCGGTCTCGTCCAGGTCTTCCACGCCCAGGAGCTTCTCGAACAACGAGATGACGGCAGGGTCGGCGTGGTCCAGCGTGAGAGCCACCAGGACGGTGCGCTTGCCCTCACGCAGGTCGTCGCCTGCGGGTTTGCCCGTCTGGGCCGGGTCTCCGAAGACCCCCAGCATGTCGTCCCGCAGCTGGAATGCCTCGCCCAGGTCGAGCCCGTAGCTCGAGAGCGCGGCCCGGTCGGGCCCGCTGACATCGGCCGCCGAAGCCCCGATGAGCAGGGGATGCTCGATGGTGTACTTCGCGCTCTTGTAACGAATCACCCTACGTGCGCGATCGATCCGCTGGTCGGTCCCCAGATCGCCCCATCCGCGGACGGACTCGAGGACGTCGAGGAACTGCCCGCCCATCAGCTGCGTCCGCATCCGGTCGAACACGGGGCGGGCTCGGGTCAGCTCGGCCGTGGTCAGCCCCGAGGCCGCAAAGAGCTCGTCGGTCCAGGTCAGGCACAGGTTGCCGGCCAGGATGGCGCCGGCCAGGCCATACCGGTCGCCACTGCCGGTCCAGCCTGCGGCCGCATGTTCATCGGCCAGGCGCCGGTGTGCGGCAGGCATCCCGCGCCGGGTGTCGCTGTCGTCCATGACGTCGTCGTGCAGGAGGGCTGCGGCCTGGAAGAACTCCATCGCGGTCGCGGCGCGGATGACGGCGTCGCTGTCCGGCCCGCCGCCTGCGCGATAGCCCCAGTAGAGGAAGGTCGCCCGGAGACGTTTGCCACCCTGGAGAAGGTCGCCGATCGCCTCGACCAACGGGGTGAGGTCGTCACCGATCTCGGACAGGACCAGGGACTGGGCGGAGATCTCGGCGTCGACAGCAGCCTGCACGCGTGCGCGCAGGTCAGTGGCGTCCAGTGGGTTCGGCAACGAGTCTCCCGCATGTTGAGTGCCCTGAGCCTACGTGGCTGCCGTCGCCTACTCTGGCCCGTATGGCGCACGGAACCGCATCGACCTTCCCCCAGGCCGAGCATCTGACCCGTTCGATTCCCAGGGTGCTGGCGGAGAAGGGCACGTCATACAGCTTCGAGTTCTTCCCGCCCAAGGACGACGCCGCCGAGCAGAGCCTCTGGGAGGCGATTCGACGGCTGGAGCGCATCCGTCCGACCTTCGTCTCGGTGACCTATGGCGCCGGGGGCTCCACCCGTGATCGCACCGTGCGGGTGACGGGCAGGATCGCGCGGGAGACGACGATCACGCCGATGGCTCACCTGACCTGTGTCGGGTCGTCCGTGGCCGAGCTGCGCCAGGTCGTGGGGGAGTATGCCGGCGCAGGAGTCCGCAACGTGCTGGCCCTGCGCGGAGACCCGCCTGGCGGCCCCGGGACCCCCTGGGTCCCCCACGCGAATGGTCTCAACCACGCGGACGAGCTCGTTGCCCTGGTCCGCACACTGGGCAGCTTCACCGTGGGCGTGGCTGCGTTCCCCGACAAGCACCCCGAGTCATCGACCCTGGACCAGGACGCCGAGGTGCTCGTACGCAAGGCCGATGCCGGGGCCGAGTTCGCCATCACGCAGTTCGTCTTCGACGCCGACAGCTATGTGCGGCTGCGCGACCGGGTGGCCGCCCGGGGTTGCGACCTGCCCATCATCCCCGGGCTGATGCCGGTGACCAGCTTCGCCCAGGTACGCCGGATGGCCGAGCTGTCCGGCACGCCGCTGCCGGCAGCCGTGGTCTCGCGGCTCGAGGCGGTGGCAGATGACCCCGGCGCGATCCGCGGGGTTGGTGTGCAGATCGCCACGGAGCTGGCCCAGCGGCTCCTGGCCGAGGGCGCGCCGGGTCTGCACTTCTACACGATGAACCGATCGCTGGCCACGCTCGAGGTGTACGCCAACCTCGGCGTGGGTTAGCCCGGGAGTGGTCCCCGGGAGCGAGCCAGCCGGGACGATCCAGCCAGGAGGAGTTCAGGCGACCTCGGCTGCATGGCCTCCGGTGAGGCGCAACAGCTCGTCGTACGAGGTCGGGAAGACCGTGTGCGGGTGCCCTGCAGCGGCCCACACCTGGTCATAACGGCTGAGGGAGACGTCGACAACGGTCTCCATGCGATGGCGAAGGGCTATGGGCGCCACGCCTCCGATCGCGAATCCCGTGTGTTCGCGGACGAACTCGGCGTCGGCTCGGGAGATGTGATGGAGCTCCAGAAGGTCCGCGACCTTGATGATGTCAACCCGGTGGGCTCCTGAGGTGAGGACGAGCAGCGGCTGGATCCTGGCGCGGTCGCGATGGGCCCGGAAGACCAGCGAGTTGGCGACCTGGGCGATGTTGATCCCCAGCGCATCGGCAGCCTGCTGCGCCGTCCGGGCTGCGTCGTCGAGGACCGTGATCTGACCGCGGACACCGAAGGACGCCAGGGCTGCGGCCACGCGTCGCACCGAGGGGTTCTCAAGGACGTTCTCGTCACTCGGATCGGTCATGGATGCACGGTAGTGAGCCTGGTTCCCGGACGGAAGAGTGGTCGCCCTTACGTCGGGCTTGACGGGATGTCGGCGCCGCGGTGTACATTCAGGATTAGTCGAACACCTGTCCTAAAAACTGCGTTCGACTGACATGACTGGTTCTGCGGCGGGCGCCTCGACCCCGCCCGCCGCAGGCCGGACGGATCACGACATCAACCCACAAATGTTTGAAGGAGCCGGCCATGGTGCGTCGTTATGAGGACCCCATCGAGGTCCGGGCAGGTGCTGGCGGCGTCGAGCGTGTTGGTGGCATCGACTGCGCGCCGGACCCAACGCCGTCGGCCTTCCTGTGGCGCGGCCGGCTCTACGTCGTGCGTGACGTGATCGGGCACTGGCGAGAGCGCAGGGCCTGGTGGCGCGAGGCCCTCGACCCCGACGAGGGCGACAGCGACACCCGACGCGGGATGTCCGCGGAGCACGGGCCGGACTGTCTCGAGCAGGAGGTATGGCGGGTGGAAGCCAGCGCTGGTCGCCTCGCCGGCACCGGGGTGTACGACCTGGGCATGAACGGGCCCGCGCGCGGTTGGCGACTTCTGCGCGTGGCGGACTAGGCGGTGTGGTGATGAGGACGACATCGCCGAGGGCGCCCCTGGCCAGCACGGCACTTGATCTGCTCGACCGGGCCCGGACCAGCCTGCTGTCGGCCTGCCATGCCGACACCATCGCCGAGCGTTACGTCGAGGCCCACCTGGCGGCGTTGCGGGCTGCGGCCGCGTTGTTGGCTGCCCGCAGCAGGCCCAGCCGGCGCTCCCAGCTGCGCAGCGTGTGGGAGGTACTGCCGCAGGTTGCTCCCGAGCTGACCGAGTGGGCGGTGTTCTTCGCCGCTTCGGCCAAACGTCGGGCGGCACTCGAGCGAGGTTCGGTGGGGCCGGGTGCGCGCGAGGCGGATGACCTTCTCCGGCAGTCCGAGACCTTCTTCGAGCTGGTTCAGGGGGCGCTTGGGCTGCCCGTGAGCCGGCCTTTGCCTGAGCTGGCGGCTGTGACAGGACGCCAACCTGCGACACGACAAGCTGCGACATGACGATGCATGATGCTTTTGCCCACCTGCACGTCGCGTCCGGCTTTTCATTGCGTTACGGCGCATCGACCCCGGCGGCGTTGGTGGAACGCGCCGCCGCGTTGGGCCAGCCCGCGCTCGCACTGACCGACCGCGACGGACTCTATGGCGCTGTGCGGTTCGTGCAGGCATGCGCCGAAGCCGGCATCGCCCCCGTGCTGGGGGTGGACCTGGCTGTGGGACCGGGACGGCCCGGTGCCCGCGCAGGATCCGCCGCTGCAGGGCCCAATATCGTTGCAGGGCAAGGAGCTCCGGCCGGTCGCGCCAGCCCGGCTCGGGGTGGCGCCGAGGTCGATCCCCGACACCCTCGGGTTACGGTGCTGGCGCGCGGACAGGGCGGTGGGGTCGCCCCCGGCGTCGGTTGGGGCAGGTTGTGCCGTCTGGTGACCCAGACCCACCTCAGCGGTGAACGCGCAGCCCCAGTCAGCAGCGCAGAGCTCATCGCCGAGCATGCCGTTGACCCGCGGACCGGCCAGCTCGCTCTGGTGGTCCTCCTGGGGCCGGGCTCTGACGTGGGCCGGGCCTTGCTGTCGCGACGTCCCGACCGGGCCCGCCTGCTGCTGCGACGGTGGGTCGACCTTCTGCCGCGCGGTGGCGTGGTCATCGAGGTGGTGTGCCACGGCGGGCCGGCAGGCACACCGGCCAGCCTCGGGCATGCCGGCCGGCTGCTGGGTCTGGCCACCGAGGCCGGGCTGCCGTCCGTGCTCACGGCTGCGGTCCGCCATGCCGATCCTGGCGGCGCCGTGACCGTCGACGTCCTTGATGCTGCCCGCCGTCTCGTGCCACTGGACACACGTCATCTCGACCGGGTCACCACGGCAGGTCATCTCGGCTCGTCGGCCCAGATGTATGCCGTGGCCTGCGACGTAGCCCGGGCTGCAGGTGCCGGGGTCAGCGGTGGTGCGAGCGGCGAACGTGACCGGGCCCGTCAGCTGTTGGCCGACACCGTGGCCCTGGCCCGGGTATGCGAGATGGACCCGCGCACCGACCTCGGCATCGGTTCGGTGCACCTCCCGGAGCCGTCGGTGCTCGGTATCGCTGCTGATGAAAGCCCACAGGAGGTTCTGGCCGTCCGTTGTCGGGGTGCCGTGGCCACGAGATATGGGGGAGCGGGCGAGGCCGAGCTGTCAGCGGTGGCAGCTCGGCTCGAGGACGAGCTTCGCGTCATCGCCGGGCTCGGCTATCCGACGTACTTCCTGACGGTGGCGGCAGTGTGCGACCTGATCCGTGATCTCGGGGTGCGGGTGGCGGCACGAGGTTCAGGCGCTGGCAGCCTGGTCAACTACCTGCTCGGCATCAGCGGGGTGGAGCCGCTGCGCCACGGCCTGCTCATGGAACGCTTCTGCTCACCACTGCGCGCGCAGCTGCCCGATATCGACATCGACGTGGAGTCAGCCCGGCGGACTGAGATCTACGAGCACGTCCTGGAACGCTTTGGTGGTGACCGGGTCACGTGTGTGTCGATGATGGACACCTACCGGGTGCGCCACGCGATCAGGGATGTCGGCGCCGCGCTCGGGCTGCCGCCGGGCGAGATCGACATCATCGCCAAGGCGTTCCCACACATTCGGGCCCGTGATGTCCGGGACGCACTGACCGAGCTGCCTGAGCTGCGGGCCAGCGGCCTTGATGCTCCTCGTCTGCGTGTTCTCTTCGACCTCGTGGAACGACTCGACGGTCTGCCGAGGCACATTGCCGTGCATCCCTGTGGCGTGATCCTGTCCAACAGGGAGCTGCTCGATCGCACCCCGGTCGAGGCCAGCTGGCTGGGGTTCCCGATGAGCCAGTTCGACAAGGACGACGTCGAGACCATGGGCCTGCTCAAGCTCGACATCCTCGGCATCCGCATGCAGTCCGCGATGGCACACGCTGTCGACGAGGTGTCTCGGCTCGACGGCATCAGCATCGACCTCGACGACCGGGCGCAGGTCACTCTCCAGGACGACCGGGCGTTCCGGCTGATCCGGTCCACGCACACGTTGGGGTGCTTCCAGATCGAGAGCCCTGGTCAACGCGAGCTGATCGGCAAGTTCGGGCCGGAGACCTTCGAGGACCTCATCATCGACATCTCGTTGTTTCGTCCCGGCCCGGTCAAGTCCGACATGATCACCCCGTTCCTGCTGGCCCGTCAGCACTGGCGTCCGCCGCAGTACCTCCATCCCAGCCTCGAGCTGGCGCTGAAGGAGACCCACGGCGTCGTGGTCTTCCATGAGCAGGTGCTCAAGATCGTCGCCGAGACCACCGGCGTCACCCTGGCGCAGGCCGACGAGGTGCGCAGAGCACTCGGATCTCCTCAAGGTCAGCTGGACGTCGAGGCCTGGTGGCGACCGGCAGCGGCAGCCCGGGGCTACGAGCCGGACGCGGTCGACCGGATCTGGGAGGTTCTCAAGGCGTTCGCATCCTTCGGGTTCTGCAAGGCCCACGCGGCAGCGTTCGCGTTGCCCACCTACCAGTCGGCATGGCTCAAGGCTCATCACCCGGCGGCATTCTTGTCCGGTGTGCTCACCCATGACCCGGGCATGTACCCCAAACGGCTGATCCTGGACGACGCCCGCAACCTGGGCATCGCGATCCTGGGGCTGGACGTCAACGCCTCGGGCGAGACCTACCGGGTGGAACGGGTCCCGTCATGGGCACCAGGAGACACAGACAGCGATGTGGTTGACGGCGACGGCAGCAGAGACGGCGACACTGCCGAGCCAGACCTTCCGGCCGGTGGGCAGATCCTGGTTGAACAGCAGCCGGATGCCGATCTGCCGGATGGGCGGACCTACGGCATCCGGCTGTCCCTGACCGATGTCAAGGGCATCAGCGACGCCGAGGTTCAGCGCATCGTGGCCAGCCAGCAGTACTTCAGCCTCGCCGACTTCTGGCATCGCGCCCAGGTCAGTCGCCCGGTGGTCGAGCGGCTGGTCATGGCAGGGGGGTTCGACTCGCTCTATGGGCTGGGCAGACTCAGCGGCACCGTGGGAGCCGGTGGACTCGGGCGACGGGGCCGGGTGACCCGACGTGATCTCTTGTTGCATGTGGCCGAGCTCGACCGGTGGACGCGATCGGTTCACCGGTCCGGTCGCAGGGTGGCACCTCGTACGTCCCGGGCCGCGGCGGCCGCGGCGACCCGTGACGCGACCCTGGCGCGGGCGACCAGCGCCGAGACGCGCGACGTGCGACTCCTGGCTGCGGCACAGTCCCAGGGCGGGCTGCCCGTCATACCGGCGCGAGCACAGTCCACCCAGCTCACCCTCGACCTGGGGGACACCCCGGAGCTCACGATGGCCACAGGTCTGCCCGAGATGACGGGACCGGAGCGCGTTCGGGCCGAGCTGGACATCCTCGGGCTGGATGCCAGTGCCCACATCATCGACTTCTACGCTCCGATGCTGCAGGCGCTCGGAGTGACCCGCTCCGACCAGTTGCTCGGAGCGCGCAGTCGCTCCGAGCTGCTGGTCGCCGGGGTCAAGGTTGCCACCCAGACGCCGCCGGTCCGCTCGGGCCGCCGGGTGGTGTTCCTGACCCTTGACGACTCGACCGGCCCGGTCGACGCAACGTTCTTCGAGGATGCGCAAGGTCCTTATGCGGCAACGGTCTTCCACTCGTGGATGCTGCTGGTTCGTGGGATCCTGCGGCGCACCGGGTCCAGGGGTGTCTCCCTGCGCGCAACCGGGGCATGGGAGCTGTCCGGGCTGTGGGAGGCCTGGGGTCGAGGTGGTCTCGAAGGGGTGCATGCGGCGTTGTCCGAGACCGATGAGCCTGGCGCCGCCAGGGATGATGCCGACGGTGGGACGGGTGGCGCCCGCCGCAGGGTGCTGGTGCATGCCTCAGGGTTCAGACAGTCGCCCTACGCGGACATCAGACCTGCCGGTGGTGATGTCAGGGACTCCCGCAAGCTGCCCGAGGAGGGCCACGCGGTCCCTGAGGAAGGCGCCCCGCCGCGCAAGCTGTGGCATGCCAGCCCTGGAAGTTCGGGGCACTAGGGTGGATGCGACCCGATCGTCACCGGAGTCGCTCCGTCAGGCTTGGTGTCAGTCGGCGACCACCAGCAGCACCAGAGGAGCCTTCCCGTGGTTGATGAGGGGCGACGTAACCGTCGCAGCGACGTCGGGACCTCTTTGCGCACCTCAGCCGTCTGGGAGTCCGTGCGGGCCGTCGTGGCCGAGCGCGAGCACCAGCTCGGCCACAGTCTGCGAGTCGTCGATCTTGGCGGTGGCACCGGTGGTCTGGCCGTTCCGCTGGCCCAGCTCGGTCACCACGTCACCGTCATCGACCCCAGCCCCGACGCGCTGGCCTCCCTGTCCCGTCGAGCTGGCGACTTTGGGGTCGCCGAGCGGATCGTGGCGGTCCAGGGCGACGCCGCCAACCTGCTCGAGGTCCATCCCGACGCCGACGCCGACCTCGTGTGCTGCCACGGCACCCTCGAGTTCGTCGATGACCCCGCGGCGACCCTGCGATCCGTCGCAGGTGTGCTCGCCGACGGTGGGTACGTCAGCCTCGTGGTCGCCACCCGGATCGCCGCTGTGCTCGCCCGGGCTCTGGCTGGCCAGTTCGCCCAGGCCCAGCGCGCTCTCACCAGCGATGACGGCAGATGGGGGGCGGCGGATCCCTTGCCGCGGCGCTTCGACGCCGCGGGCATCGCTGCCCTTGTCGA